>JBJKSM010000060.1:0-5352 GCA_046704045.1 Thermodesulfovibrionales bacterium
ATCATAGACAATATAGCCGCCAAACTGACTAACGTAGCTACTTTCTTCACGTTCTTCCCTCCTGTTGCTTTCTTGTCTTTTGTCGAAAAAATCCGCGAAAAATAAAAATATAAGGAGCGGAGCAGGCACCATGGCGCAGCCACAATGCCCGCCTGCGAACCTCTTTACTCTATTACCACTTGCCTGTTATCGGCTTTGCTCCCGGCAGACCCGCCCCGAAGATATAGGTAGCATCGGTCGGCGTACCGTCCCATATGCCGTTTCCGTTGATGTCGAGGTACCAGGTACCTGTTGCGGGATCAAAGACGCCGATTCCCGACTTTCCGGTTCCGCTCCAGTCGCCTGTCACCGGCAACGCACCGGGTATCCCCGCCCCGAAGGTGTAGGCAGCATCGGTCGGCGTACCGTCCCATATACCGTTTCCGTTGATGTCGAGGTACCAGGTACCTGTTGCGGGATCAAAGACGCCGATCCTTGTCTTTCCTGTCCCGTCCCAGTTGCCCGTAACCGGCAACGCACCGGTTATCCCTGCCCCGAAGGTGTAGACCGTGTCAGTAGGCGTTCCATCCCAGATACCGTTGCCGTTGATGTCGAGATACCAGACGCCGTTTGCAAAGGCGCCGATACTTGTCTTTCCTGTCCCGTTCCAGTCGCCTGCAACAGGCGTCCCGCCCGGCAAACCGGCCCCGAAGGTCATCATGCCGTCCATCGTCATGTTGTCCCACATACCGTTGCCGTTCTTATCGAGATACCACGATCCGCCGCTGAAGACCCCCAGTTTTGAAGGAATTGGAGCTGAGGCAGTCGGATGACTTGTGGGGTCGCTTGGGTTTGTTCCTGCGGTTATCTCGGCGATATTGGTATAGCCGTCGCTGTCGGAATCAAGAGGTTCAATGGTCTGGAAATTGAAGCCGGCATTCTTGAATGCCAATCCATAGTTATAAAGAGTTGACAAGCCCGGAGATCCGAGGGCCGGGTTGTGACATATCGCGCAACCGAATGATGATGTTCCCGATGACGGATAGGACATGGTGAAATTACTGTAATACATCGGCGTCGCATATACACTGCCGACAAGCATCAAAGATAGCAACGCAAATAAACCGGCGACGGTAGCTGTCTTTTTCATTTTTCCTCCTTTGTGAGCAGACACGTTAAGCTGCTCGTTCCCGAACATTTTTCTCATAGCGCCCCTTTCGGTTTTAGGTTATTACTATGATCCCCTTGCCATTTACCAATAAAAAACTGTAGTTAGTTTAAAAATTATTTTTCCTTATGTACAGTTAAGTTTTCTTAACGATTCCGAGAGGTTCTGATCGCAGAGCGAACAAAACGGCCTGATTTGCAAAAAAAATTAAGAAATAGTGGGGAAATGGGCAGGCGTGGAAAAATTCCGTGTTTGTGCTCCGGCCAGAGAGAAGGCGTCTTAAGGGGACAGCGGTAAATGCGGGAGAGGGGCGGACGAAGGAATGTTCTGAGGCTGCAGGACCGTTCGAGGCGGGGAATTTTAAACGGCCCTGCAGCCTGCCGGAAGGCATATGTGCAGTTATGTCACGAAGACCGTGGCCCTCTTCAGTTCATTCAGCTTTGCAAGAAGGTTATGGTGTTTCTGCTCGTCCGCGATGAGATAGGAAAGCACATAGCGGGTTGCAAAAAGTTCGCTGTTCATAAGCGCCTCGTCGGCGAGTTCGAGGGATTTGGCCTCTGCGGCGAGGTGCTTGTTCAGGCCGTTGCCCAGGGCGTTGAGGTCGTCGGGGCTGAGGATGAATGGTTCCTTGGTAACGCTGTCGATCAGCATCTGCTGCATCGCCTTGTGCTTTTGCGAATCGTGTTTGATCATCTCCATCGTGAGTCGCACCAGCTTGTTCTTCGTCATCTTCATCATTTCGTCTGAATACCGGATTGTATCATCTTCGAGCTTCTGCCAGTCCTTGATGACCTTCAGGAACGTGTCCTGCAGCTCCACGGGCTTCCTGATCTTTTCCGCCTTTGCTGTTGCCCTCTCTGCCATGATGTTCGAACCTCCTTTTTTCTTCTTCGTGATATAAGGTATGAAGTTTAATTCAATGCTATCAAATCCCGGCGCAATGTCAAGCGTGCGCAGCGATGACTTCGGGCCTGCCGTCGCGCATAACTCGTTGACACTCTTCAATTTAGCCTGTTATACTCCACTGTTATTAACAGCGGCGCTAAATACGAAACCGGGAATATTCTTCGAAGGGGCGATATCCCCCGATCATCATGAACGGAGCCAGGGATGCCGGAGAGCAAAAGAAGGAAAAAGGCGATGAGCGATGTCCTGGCCCTGATACTCGCCGGGGGGAAGGGAAAGCTGTTTCAGCAGTGCGCCGTCGTCTGGGTCCTGCCCTTTACCTTCCATGGAAAACACCGCATCATATATTTTCCGCCCCCGGACCGCGTTAATTTATTTGCCCCGGGGACGGAGATGCGATGAGCCTTGCCGGCAGACTCGAAGACCTTGCGCTTTCCGACATCTTCCAGATACTGAGCGTAGGCAGAAAGACGGGGATCTTTATCGTCAACGGCAGCAAGGGCACCGCCGCTATCGTGTTCAAGAACGGGTTGATCGTGAGGGCGGAAACGAACGACCTGGAGGACACGCTCGGTGATAATCTCCACAAGGCGGGGCTGGTCAAGGATACGATCCTGAACATGGCCGTCGAGGTAAAAAAAAAGCTGCCCTCGAAATCTATAGCCGAAGTTCTCTTTGACTTCGGATCCGTGTCCGCCGAAGTGATCGAGCGGGTAGCCAGGAAAAGGATCGAGAAGGTGATCTACCGGCTGCTCCTCTGGCGGGACGGGGATTTCCGGTTCGAGCTGGATGACATGAACCTCGAGGGGCAGACCGATCTGAATGATCTCGGCTGGGAGCTTTCGAAGGGGTTGAGCCCTGAATATCTTCTCATGGAAGGGGCACGGGTACAGGACGAGTCGACCCGGATGTCGTTCATCCCGGAAGAAGAATTTTCGGATACGGGGCCGGAGGAAGGGAGCGGATGGGATGAGGAATGGGAGTCGCCGCCGGCGGAGAGGAAGGACATATCCGCTCTCAAGTCGCTTACCCAGGAACTGAGGTTCCCCAACTCATCCTCCGAGATCACACTGCTCATACTCCGGTTTGCCAGCGACATTTTCCAGAGGGGGGTGCTTTTCATGGTCGGCAAAAACGAGATCGTCGGCCTCGGCCAGTTCGGCCTCGATATCGAAAGGGCCGACGAAAAGGTGAGAGAAACGACGCTTCCTTTCGGCGGCAGCACTTTTTTCGGGAAGGTGATTATTGATCGGATGATGCCGTTCAAGGGTCCGCTCGAAAGGGACGAAGTGACACAGCGGATGATCGAAGTCCTCGGCGGCACATGGCCCGGGGAGGCGGCGCTCTTCCCCCTGATAGCCGAAGGGAAGACCGTGGCGCTTCTTTACTGCGATAACGCCCCGGGCGGCGAGGGCATCGGCGAGACAGAGGGGCTCGAGATCTTTATCAGCCAGGCCGGCCTCGCCCTCGAAAAGTCGCTTCTGCAGAGGCGCATTCAGGAGATGGAATCGAAACGGAATCAGGCATGACCGCAGAAATTTTTTCCCGCGCATCCGATAAAACCGGTATGGTCCCGGGACCGGGACCGGACGGCATTTTATTCTGGATTTGGCGGTGAAGTTTCTGTATGCTAAGTGGGAGTGAAAGAATGGGTAAAAAGGGAGTGACACACAGTCTTTCATAGAGGGAGAAGATTTGTGAAAACGATTCTCATAGTCGAGGATTCCGCTACGACAAGAGCGTTGATAAGGGCGGTCATCGACGAACTCGGTGATTTCGATACCATTGAAGCGTCGTCGGGGTTCGAGGCCCTGAAGATGCTGCCCCAGCAGGAATACGACCTGATCATCACCGATATCAATATGCCGGACATCAACGGCTTGGAACTTATCGGGTTCGTGAGAAATAACCCGCGGTTTACCCGTCTACCCGTCATCATCGTGAGCACCGAGCGGAGCGAGGAGGACCGAAAACGCGGCATGGCGCTCGGCGCAACCGCCTACGTGACGAAGCCGTTCACGTCCGACGAACTGCAGGATATCATCAAGAAGACCATGGGGTTATGAAATCATCGAAGAAGGAATTCGTAGCCGAGGCGGAAGAACTCATCGAGGAGTCGCACGGGCTCACCCTCGAAATACAGGATACATGCTCTACCGGTCTCAACCCTGACACGATCAACGCCCTCTTCAGGGCCATGCATACCCTGAAAGGGGTCTCGGGCCTTTTCGGAATTCAGGGCATAACGAACCTCAGTCATTCGCTCGAAACGATCATGGATGATGCGAGGCTCGGCAAGGTCGAGGTGAATGCCGCCTTCGTGAATTTCCTCTTCACCAACCTCGATATCCTCAGGGAACTCGTTGAGAAGGTCTCCCGCGATGAAGAAGAGGGTGACGTTGCGGACTTCATCGGCGACATCGAGGCATTCAGGGAATCGCTGAAGGCGGGCACTGAAGACGGCGTCAGCTCCGGGGCGATCGATGAGTCGATCATGAGGGTGCTCTCTGAATATGAAGAGCACAGGCTCAAGACCAGCATCAGGGAAGGCAGGGGGATCTACCTGGCCAGGACCGTTTTCACCCTCGACGTCTTCGACAAGGCGCTCGAAGAAGTGACGAAACTCATAAAGACAAGGGGCGAGCTCATCTCTACGCTGCCGACTTCCACTGACATCCCGGAGGGCTCGATCGGGTTCAATCTCCTCTTCGGAAGCGGCCTCGGTCCGCAGGCCGCGGCGGAGGGCATGGAATGCGCCGTCGAGTTGCTCGTCGGACCCGGGGGCGCCCCGTCTCCTCCAACGGCACCGAAGAAACAGGCCGATATCCACCTGAAGAGTACGACCACCACCGTGAGGGTGGACATCGACAAGCTCGACGGGGTGCTGGATACCATAGGTGAGGTGACGCTGGCGAAGGGTGCGGTGCGGAGGATCGGGCTTGAGATCGCCGAACAGTACGGGCTCACCCCCCTTGTCCACGATATCAACAAGATTTCCCAGGCGTTCGAGAGAAGGCTCGCCGAGCTGCAGGACCAGGTCCTCGCGATCCGGATGGCCCCCATCGGCCAGATATTCTCCAGGCTTGCCCAGGTGGTAAGAAGATATTCGAAGGAGATCGGCAAGCAGATAGAACTCATCATGTACGGAGAGGAGACCGAGATCGACAAGTTCCTCGCCGAGGAAATTGCAGACCCCCTAATGCATCTCGTTAGAAACGCCATCGACCACGGTATCGAAGGAGCTGATGACAGGAGGCGAAAGGGCAAGCCCCCGGCAGGGGCTGTCAACCTGAAGGCAT
>JBJKSM010000061.1:0-24438 GCA_046704045.1 Thermodesulfovibrionales bacterium
TGACTCACTTACCAGACGGCCCTGACATAGAAATGAACTCGACACGCATTCGTTATACCATAAAGATGCAGCGCGAGTCCAGTCAAAAATGAAGATGTCATACGAAAGAGACCTGAGTAGTTACAAATTGAGGTCGGATAAATACATGGCGCGGAAGCCGGAAACGAAGAAAGAGAAACCATCATCGAAAGAAGCAAGAAAGGCTTCTCCAACACCCCCCCCGCAGCGTATCCCCATCCAAGCTCGTTTCAAAGACGAAACGTCCTGAAGCGGCTAAGGCTGAAGGCGGATTCTACATCGTCGGCATAGGCGCCTCCGCCGGCGGACTCGATGCGATCGAAAAGTTCCTCAGGCATATGCCTTCCGACACCGGCATGGGATTTGTGCTTGTCCCCCACCTCGACCCCGAGCACAAAAGCATGATGGGAGACCTCCTCAAACGCTATACCAGGATGGCGATATACCAGGCCGAAGAGGGCATGCAGGTCAAGCCCGACGCCATCTATATCATTCCGCCCAACAGGGAGATGGCGATCCGCGAGGGAAAGCTCAGGCTCTTCGAACTTAAAGGACAAAGAGGCGTCAGGCATCCCATAGATCTCTTCTTCCGCTCCCTTGCGGAGGACCGGGGATTATACGGCATCGGCATCGTCCTGTCCGGCACCGGTACCGAGGGCGCGCTTGGACTTCGGGCGATCAAGGGCGAAGGGGGACTCGCAGTTGTGCAGGACCCGGCCACCGCCTCCTATGGAGGGATGCCCGAAAGCGCAATCGGCACCGGCATCGTCGATTACGTGCTGCCGCCCGAGAAGATGGCCGAGACGCTCGTGAATTATGTGCGGCAGTCCGGCCGGGTGGTGGTCCGTCCGCCCGAAAAGGAGATAGAGACCCCGAAGAACCTTCTTCAGAAGGTGATAGGAATAGTCAGGGCGCAGACAGGGGTCGATTTTTCCCTCTATAAGACCAACACGATCATCCGAAGGATCGAAAAGCGGATGGCGATGCACCAGATCCAGGCGATGGAGGACTACCTCATCTACCTCAGAAACAGCCCGCACGAGGTGAACTCGCTCCTCAAGGAGATCCTCATTCGGGTGACGAATTTCTTCCGGGACGTCCAGGCCTTCGATGTCATCAGAAGCGAGGTAATGTCCCAGCTCCTCGCCAACAGATCCGAGGAAAACCCCCTCAGGATCTGGGTGCCGGGCTGCTCCACGGGAGAGGAGGCATATTCGCTGGCAATCGTCGTAAGGGAAGCGATGGAACAGGCCCAAAAGATGTTCCCGGTCCAGATATTCGCCACAGACATCGACGCAGGTGCGATAGAGATCGCCCGCGCCGGCGTCTATACCGACAGCATAACCGCCGACGTCTCGCCCGAGCGTCTTACGAGGTATTTTCTGAAGCAGGGCGGCAACTACAAAGTAAGGGGAGAACTGAGGGAGATGGTCGTATTTGCGGTCCATAACATCCTGAAGGACCCTCCTTTCCTGAAGCTTGACCTCGTCAGCTGCCGCAATGTCCTGATCTATATGGGCGCAGAGCTTCAGAAGAAGATCATCCCCCTCCTCCGCTACGCCCTGAATCCCGACGGGGTCCTTTTCCTCGGGCCGTCGGAAAACATAGGGGATTTCACCGATCTTTTCTCGGTCGCCGACAAGAAATGGAAGATCTTCAGGGCCAGAAGGGGGGAACGGATCGTGCCGGCCGAGATCGACCTTCACAGGGGCGAAATACCCGAGATCGAGGAGAAGGGCCGAAGACCCGTTCCCGAAAGAGGCCGCTTGGATCTCAGCCTCGGGGAGCTCGCAGAAGAACTCCTTATGAGCCAATATGCGCCTTCCTGCGTTATCGTAAACGAACACGGAGACGTCGTTTATTTCCACGGGAGGACCGGCAAATATCTCGAACCGGCTTCAGGCAAGGCAACACTCAAGATCACAGAGATGGCCCGGGAGGGGCTCAGGCTCGAACTGATGGCCGGCCTCCGGAAGGCCCTTTCACGGAAGGAAAGGGTCTCATCGAAGGGACTGCAGGTGAAGACAAACGGCGGCTACGAGACGATCGACCTCGACCTTCACTACATAAAGCGGCCCGATTATTTCGAGGGGCTCGTCATGGTCGCGTTCAAGCCTGTCCCGTCGCCGAAGGTTGAGAAAACAGGAACCCTGAAGACCCGGGAATCCGAAAGACTGATAAAACACATCTCGGAGCTCGAATACGAACTGAAGTCCACAAAGGAGCGCCTCCAGACCACTATCGAGGAACTCGAAACCTCCAATGAAGAGCTTAAGTCGTCCAATGAGGAGCTGCAGTCTTCGAACGAGGAGCTGCAATCCACAAACGAGGAGCTCGAAACCTCCCGCGAGGAGCTTCAGTCGGTGAACGAAGAACTCGTGACCGTAAACTCGGAACTGCAGGACAAGATCGAAGAGCTATCCCACGCCAACAACGACATGTCCAACCTGCTTGCCAGCACACAGATCGCCACCGTATTTCTCGACAACGACCTCAAGATAAAGGGCTTCACCCCCGCCGTAAACGAAATCGTAAACCTCATCGAGTCCGACGTCGGCAGACCCCTGCGCGACATATCGTCCAAGATCGACTATCCTGATCTGGCGGCTGACGTGAAAAAGGTGATCGACGATCTCTCTCCCAAGGAACGAACAGTGAGGCATGAAGGGGGTAAGTGGTATATTGCAAAGATTCTCCCCTACCGCACGCGGGAAAACGTCATCGACGGGGCGGTGCTGACCTTCGTGGATATTACGGAGCAGCGGATGGCGAGCGAGGCGCTCGGATCGGCCCGTATCTGCATGGGGATCGTCGAGCATATGGTCGAGCCCGTGCTCCTTTTGAGCAAGGACCTCACTGTTGATTTTGCTAATAACGCATTCTATGAAATATTCGGCGTTCGGACTTCCGAGACGATCGGCAGGCTGGTGTATGACCTCGGAAACAAACAGTGGAACATCCCGAAATTGAGGCACCTTCTCGAAACGGTTATACCGAAGAAGAAACAAATGCGCCATTTTGTAGTCGAGCACGACTTCGAACATATCGGCATGAGAAAGATGGTACTGAATGCAAATATCGTGTACCTCGACGGCGAGGGGAACGAAAAAATACTACTTACGATTACGGATGTGACGGAGAAGAAGTAGGATTGAGGAAAGTAAAGTCAAGGCCGAGGGTGAGGCCTAGTCGTCATTGTCCCGAAAAAATACCACTCACCCAGCACTCTGTCGTAACAGAAGAACACGCCCCGGCCTTTGGCCACCCCTCTCAAGAGGGGAATTGTTTGAGTCCCCTCCCGGAGGGGTGCAGGGGTAGGTTTCCCTTTCTTTAGGCAAGGGATGAAGGGGGGTGATTTTTTTCATCACCCTTCGGGGCATGGCAGACTAATACCGCGACAGGAGTAAGATTAAGGACAAAAGCCGGCCCGGGGGGGTTGGCGAAAGGAGGAAAAAGGAGCCAACATGTCGATTAAGAAGCCGGCGCCGAAAAGCGGCCTTCGAAAGAAGGCCGAGGAGAAGCTGAAGCGGAAAAAACCGATAGAGAGCGAGCAGATCGATCAGTCACCGATTGAGGTGAAAAAACTCATCCACGAGCTTCAGGTCCACGAGGTGGAGCTTGCGATGCAGAACGAGGAATTGCTCCGCGCCGAGGCCGATCTCGAACAATCGAGGCGGAGATACGCCGACCTCTTCAACTTCGCGCCTGTGGGATACTGCATCATCGATCCTGAGGGTGTGATTCAGGAAGCCAACTATACCATGGCAGAAATGTGTGGAAGGACCAAAGGGTATCTCATCGGCAAACCTTTTTCTTCCTTTGTCCAGCACCCTGATCGCGAAATATTCCTTGACCATCTGCGGAAGGCATTTTCTTCAGACCGGCGGTCCGCCTGCACCGTCAGGATAAGAAAAAAAAACAGCGAGCCTTTCTGGGTAAACGTCGACAGCAAAAGATCCGGGGGAGGCGATGCTCCGGAGCCCGGTTGTCTTACGACCATGACCGACGTCACCAGGATCAAGGAACTCGAAAAGGAGAGCGGGGAGTACGTAAGGGACCTCGAAAGCTTCACCTATGCCGCCTCGCACGAGCTTCGCGGCCCGCTCATCGCGATAGCGGGCTTCTCCCGCATCCTGACCATGGACTATCCGCAGTGCCTCGACGAAAAGCAGGAGCATATGCTCACCTCGATTTCGGATAACGCAAAAAGGATGGAACGGCTCCTGAGCGATCTGAGAGAATTTTCTCGGGTGAGCGCAAAGCAAATAGACCGCTGGCCGGTCGACATGGAATCCCTCTTCAGAAGCGCCTACGGCGATGTCGCGCCCGACAACAAGGAGCGCCGGATCACCTTCACCGTCGGGAAACTGCCTCCTGCGCAGGGCGACATGGCAATGATACGTCGGGTGCTCGTGAATCTCCTTTCGAACGCCGTGAAATTCACCGAGCATCGGAAAGACGCCGTAATAGAAGTCCAAGGGCAGAAGGGAGAGGGTAAGAACCTCTACTCTGTGAAGGACAACGGCGCCGGCTTCGACATGCAGTATGCCGGCAAGCTCTTCAGTGTCTTCCAGCGCCTGCACAGCAATGAGGAGTTTCCGGGAACGGGTGCCGGCCTCTGCATCGCCCGCAGGGTCATAGAAAAGCACGGCGGCCGTATCTGGGCGGAGGGGAAGCAGGACCAGGGTGCTACCTTCTACTTCACGCTGCCGGCGTAAAGAAAGAAAGGGTAATAGGTTATGGGTTATGGGTCATGGGGAAAAAGATCACCCCATCGCTTACCCGGATAGTCCCGGTCCTATTACCCATCACCTATTACCTATAACCCGTTCTTTTACGCCCTCGGGTGGTGCTTTTTGAAAACCTTCCTGATCCTGTCAGTCGTGACCTTCGTGTAGATCTGAGTTGTGGAGATATCGGAATGGCCGAGCATCTTCTGGACCGACCTTAAATCCGCCCCGCCTTCAAGCAGATGGGTGGCAAAGCAATGCCTGATCGTATGAGGCGAAAGGTCGATCCTGAGTTTCCCGCCGAGGACCTTCATCGTCTGCCAGAAGCGCTGCCGCGTCATCGGCCCTCCCCGCTTCGTCACGAAGAGATAGGGCGACTGCCTTTTTCTGAGGATTCCCGGCCGTTCCTCATCCATATACCGTTTGATCCTTGCTATCGCCCTCGCGTTCACCGGTACGACCCGCTCCTTCGACCCCTTGCCGAGGACCTTCACGAACCCCGCGTCGAAGTGGATGTCCGACGGCTTCATCATTACAAGTTCGCTGACGCGCAGCCCAGATGAATATAGCAGTTCGAGCATCGCAGAATCCCTCAGAGCCGTTTCGCCGGTAAAACCCGTATCGAGCAGTTGCATCATCTCTTCCACGCTCAGCGCCTTCGGGAGCCTCTCCCATTTTTTCGGGGCCGAAATATTCTCGGCGGGGTCGTCGTCCCTGAGATTTTCGATGAGCATGAATCTGTAAAGCGCCTTTATCGACGATATGCCGCGGCTTATGCTCGCTATCGAATATCCGCCGTTTCGGAGGGTCTCTATGAAATCCACTATTTCGGAGTGCGACGCCGCATCGAGGCCGGAGCCCCTCTCCGCGAGGAAAAAACGGAATTTCTTCAGGTCGTTCGAGTACGAATCGAGGGTGTTTTTCGAGAGGCCCTTTTCTACCGATAGATAGGTGAGGAAGGCGTCAAGCAACTCCACAGGGGAGATACTCCTCGATTCCCGTCGAATGCCGGAGTTTCTCATAGAAAAGGGATGCGATCTGCATGAGGTTCACCGTATCTTCCCTGTTGTACCGCTTGAGAAGGTCCAGTGCCTCGCGGGAGCCCTTCCTCGAATGGTCCCACATCTTCACCGCGTCGTAACCGTCGAGGCCCTTTACCGCCTCTTCCCTCTCGATCCCGAGGGTCTCTTCAAGCTTCTTCAATCCCCCCTTGAACCCGAGCCTCTTTGCGGCGAAACAGAGATCGAAATGCGGGATGTCGAAGGGAACGCCGCCGATGGACCTCTGGAGAAAGGGCACGTCGAAGGTTGCGCCGTAAAAAGTGACAAGACACTTGTACCTGCTCAATTCCTGTCTCAGGTTTTCGGCGGTGAGGTTTTGCCCTTTCACGAGACATTTGTAGTCGAAGCCGTCGTAGAGTCCCACAACAGTGACATATCCGCCTGCCTCCGGCTGAAATCCGTTCGTCTCGATATCGAGGCAGACCGCACTTTCCCTGAAGAAATCGAAGAGCCGCCAGTGCTCCCTCCGCCTTATCCTGTCCGCAAAATATCCGGCATTGCCCGCAGAGAGCTGCGCTTCATCCCGGAAAAGCGCCTCGTCGAAAAGATGTTTTCTTTCGCGGCTGAACCCGAGGACGCTTTCAGCAGAGGTGAAATCCTCCCACGTTAGGACCCTTTCTCTCCAGAGCCGCCTTTCGAGTTTTTCGCCTATCCCGTCGAGGGTGCAGAAGGTATTTTTGATCATCGTTGTTCTTCAGATATCTCAGGTCGGATCGGGGTCAGCGCAGGAAACGGTAATTCGCCCATGCCGTGAATATCATCGTCCTTTCAAGATTTTTCTCTATTATACAGAATGGCCGGAAGATATTGCCAGACGTTAAAGAAAGCGGCCACAGGAGCTGATTTCTTAGCCTGCGGAGAAAGGGAAAGCCTTATTCCGGGCTCCGGCGCAGGCATGCTGCAGATAGAATTCCCTTGTAGAATATGGAGAATTCCTTCTCCTCTTTTTCACTTCCTCCGCTGTTATAAACGCGATACAGGCATTTGTTGCGCGTGCATCATTTTGCCTGTTAAGGACAAGGACATTCATCGGCTCTCTCTATAAGAGGAAAACGGAGCGGGCAGAAATATATATGGGGCAGGTGGGTACCTGCCCCATATATCATGAAAGTCGATTATCCACCTGCCGGCCATGGCCCGGCTGGTAACCGCTATTTTTTCTGCTTGCTCCTGTAATCCTCTATCGCCTGCTTCAGGGCGTCGGCCCCGAGGTTCGAGCAGTGCATCTTCTGCGGGGGAAGGCCGCCGAGCTCATGTGCGACCGTCTCCTTCGAGATCGCAAGCGCCTCGTCGAGCGTCTTGCCCTTCACCATCTCGGTCACCATGCTGCTGACCGCGATCGCGGCACCGCAGCCGAAGGTCTTGAACTTCGCGTCGACGATCCTGCCGTCTTTCACCTTGATATAGAGCTTCATCGCGTCCCCGCAGGTGGGGTTACCCACGGTACCAACGCCGTCGGCGTCCTCCATGTCACCCACGTTTCGCGGGTTCGTAAAATGGTCCATCACTCGCTCACTGTACATTCTCCACCTCCCTCTCTCTCCCCCCATCCCTGTGCGTATGGGGAAATCTCTCGTAATCTTTTTATGACCGCCGGGAACTCCGCCAGCAGATAATCGATGTCCTCCGGCGCATTTCCCGTCCCGAGGCTGAAGACGATAGAGCCCTGGGCAAGGCTCGAAGAGATGCCCATCGAAAGAAGCACCGGCGACGCCTTCAACGCCTTCGAAGAACAGGCCGAACCGCTCGCAGAAAAAACGCCCTTTGCGGCAAGAAGGAGAAGCATCGCCTCGCCCTCGATATATTCGACGCAGAAACTCGCATGGGCCGGGAGCCTCTTTTCCCTGTCGCCCGTTAGATACACCCTTTCCACGCCGGACATGGCATCGATGATCCTGTCCCTGAGGGGTTTCAGGTAATCGACCCGCTTCTGCATCTCCGCCTTTGCAAGTTCCGCCGCCCTGCCCATCCCGACGATCGCCGGGACGTTTTCGGTTCCCGCCCTTCTTCCCGATTCCTGGATGCCGCCGTAGATCAGCGGCACGATCCTCAGTCCCTGCCTCACGTAGAGCGCTGCCGCGCCTTTGGGGCCGTAAAACTGGTGGGCCGCCATGCTCAGCAGATCGACGCCGAGGTCCTTCACGTCAACCGGTATGTTCCCTGTCGTAGCTACCGCATCGGTATGGACGTTGATCTTTTGCTCCTTCGCCACCTTCACGTTTTCTTTCAGCGGCTCGATCGTTCCCACCTCGCTGCTGGCGTGTGTTACCGATATGAGGACCGTCTCCTTCGTGATAGACTTCTTCACCGTATCCGGATCGACAAACCCCTTTTTGTCGACCGGCAGGTACGTCACGACGAAGCCGCTTTTTTCGAGAAAGCGGGCCGAGTTCAGGACCGAGTGGTGCTCCATCTTCGAGACGATCACATGTTTGCCCTCATTCTGACGGGCAAGGGCGATCCCCCTCAGCGCAAAGTTGTTCGCCTCGGCGCCGCTTGCGGTAAAGATGATCTCGGCAGGCTTCGCGTTCACCAGGCCTGCAACATTCTCCCGTGCGCCTTCGATAGCGTTCTTCGCCCGGGTCCCGTATTCGTAGACGCTGAGCGGGTTGCCGAATTCCTCTTTCAGATAGGGCATCATCGCTTCGAGGACGTCCGGATGAAGAGGGTTCGTTGCAACATGGTCAAAATAGTATTTCTTCATACTCACCTCGCACGCTTCCTGATATAGAATTTAAAAAAGTCGCCTGAATCTTCCATTCCGAGAAATTCGTTTCCGGTCTTTTCGCACCAGTCCGGAATGTCTTCGAGCGCGCCGTCATAATCGGTCATTATCTCAAGTATCTGGCCCGGTTCAAGCTCCCTCACCTGCTCTTCGAGCTTCAGGAGGTGCATCGGACACATCATGTAGACGATGTCCGTGGTAACGTCGGGCTTTACGTTATCTACGAATTTCATCGCGAAGACTTTGCGCCTTCCCTTGATTTCCTGTTCACGGTCTTGCCGACCTGCATGACGCCGTCTCCTCCCAGCAGGTCCTTAAGGGTCATGGTATCGAGGAAGCCCTCTATCTTTTCCCCGAGCGACTTCCACAGGAGATGGGTGACGCACCCCTCGATCCTCATGCAGCCTTCTTTGGGGTCGAGGCAGGAGGTGATCGCCACGGGACCTTCGAGCTCCCTGAGAATCGCGCCGATACTAATGCCGCCGGGGTCCTTACTCAGGACATATCCCCCGCCCGGTCCCTTCACGCTCATGATGAGCCCGGCCTTTCGCAGCGTATTGAGTATCTGTTCGAGGTAGGCAACCGAAACATCCTGCCTCTCGGAGATCTCCTTGATCGTTATCGGACCGGCGTTGTACCCTCTTGCGATCTCGTACATAGCCCTCACACCGTACTGGCCCTTTGTAGATAACCTGAGCATATAATAAATTAAAATAGTTTAGTAATTCTGTCAAGTATTGATTGCCGCGAAAATTTCCTTGCGGCAGAAGAAATTATGACCCGTCAGGTGCGACGGATTCTGACTGCATCCCCGGCAGCGATCTTGTGTTCGGATGAGGCGCTGCCCCGGTCGATGAAGAGTTCGATATGATCCGAGCTGTTCAGGAGGCAGCATAGGGAGCCGCCGGATGCGTCGGAATAGAACATCCTTAAAGGCACTTCGATCTCTTTATAAAGTATTTTCAGTGCTCCGCCGGCCGCGGCGCCACGGATCTTTTCAATGTCTGCCTTGGTGATATTCGTGATCGCATTCCCGAACCTGTCGATACGTATGACCTCGCCCTGAAGCACGCCGTCGGGATTGATGAAAGGGACGGGGAGGTCGATCTTTTGATAATCGGCGATCTGCTCGCCGAACTTCAGCATGCCCACGCCCCGCGAAAGATATGCCGCAATGGGAGCGAAGACATCCCTGCCATGGAAGGTCGGACTGTGGGATGAGAGGAAGTAGTGTTCGGCGGTGATGTGGATCACTTCGAGGATATCATGGGAAGCGTTATAGATATGCGTGAACACACCGTTGTCGGGGCCTATGAAATAGTGGTGCTCCGTGAGGACGATGATCGGCCGCCTCTGAGAGCCCACGCCCGGATCGACGACAACGACATGGATGGTGTCGTCCGGGAAAAAACGGTAATTCGTGCCGATGGTAAAGGCGGCTTCCCTGATGTCATGGGGACGGATGCCATGGGTGATGTCGACGATCTCCGCCCGCGGGTTGATCTTGACGATAACGCCCTTCATGGCCCCGGCAAAAGGGTCTTCATAGCCGAAGTCGGTAGTAAGCGTTATGACCGGCCTATCCTGCATCCACAGTTCCAGTTAAAGAGCCGATATCCTCCAGTCCCTGCTCCTCCATGTACCTCATTATACCATCGAGAATTTCGGATGTGATCTGCGGCCTCACAAAATTCGCTGTGCCGACCGCAACAGCGCTCGCCCCGGCGACCATAAACTCTACGGCATCGTCGGGTGTCATGATCCCCCCCATCCCGATGACAGGAATCTTCACCGCCTTATAGACCTCGTAAACCATCCTGACAGCAACCGGCTTTATCGCAGGTCCCGAGAGGCCTCCCGTAATGTTCGCGAGCTTCGGTCTCCTCGTCCGTATATCGATCGCCATGCCCGTAATCGTGTTGATCAGGGACACGGCGTCCGCCCCCGCGTCTTCGGCCACCCTTGCCATAAGGGAGATGTCCGTAACATTGGGCGAAAGCTTGACGATCAGGGGAAGGCGAGTGACCTTTCGCACGGCCGTCACCACTTCACGCGTAACCCCGGGATCCGTCCCGAATATGCACCAGCCGGCCTGTTTGTTCGGGCAGGAGATATTCATCTCCAGTGCGTGGATGCCTTCTGCGGAACTCAGGCGCCCGGCCGCCGCCGCATATTCGGCTATGGAATCTCCGAAGAAATTGACGATCACCGCGGTGTCGAACCGCCTCAGGAAGGGAAGTTTTTCCTCTATGAACTTCCCGATGCCGATATTCTGCAGCCCGATCGCATTCAACATGCCCGACGCCGTCTCCACGACCCTCGGCGGCCGGTTGCCTTCCTTCGGCAGGAGGGAGAGCCCCTTTACGACGACCGCCCCGAGCCCGCCCAGGTCAACGAACTCGGCATACTCCTCGCCGTAGCCGAAGGTGCCGGATGCAGTCATGACCGGGTTTTTGAGCGTCAGATTCCCTATCTTTACTTCGAGGTTCACCACTCGATCTCCGCGGCGTCGAAGACAGGTCCTTCCTTGCATACCCTCTTGTATCCAGTCTTCGTTTTCGTCACGCATCCCAGACACGCGCCGATGCCGCAGGCCATGTGCTCCTCAAGGGAGACAAACGCCTTTATCCTGCGAGACGCCGCGATTTTCGCGATCTCCTTCAACATGGGGTGCGGGCCGCAGGCATATATGACCGGCCGGCCGGCGCCGGTTCGCTGTCGCAGAAAATCGTGAAGCACATCCGCAACGGTTCCCCTTATCCCGCAGGAGCCGTCATCGGTACAGAGTACCACACCGTGAAGCTTATCGGGATCGCCTGCCTCTTCAAGGAATTTCCCGAGATCGGCCGTCATGAAGAGTTCTTCCTGAACCCTAGCGCCGTAGATGACCGCCCTTTCAGGAAGCGCCCCGGCAAGGGAAAAAACAGAGGCGATGCCGACGCCGCCCGCGATGATGAGCGGGTTTTCATCCGGCGCGGGCATGGGGAAGCCGTTTCCGAGAGGACCGAGGATCTCGAGCACCACGCCCTTCTTCATCTCCCTCAGGAGTGCGGTGCCCTTGCCCTTGATCCGGTAAAGTATCTCAAAGCCCTCCACGGTCTTTCTGAAGAGACTGAAGGCCCTTTTCAGAAGCGGGTCGAGTCCCCTGTTTACCTGGAGCATGTAAAACTGTCCGGGACGGGGCTCGTCCATGGGATCGATGTTCGCCAGGGAAAGAAGGTTGTGGTTGGCGTTGAGAGGAAAGTTCTCCCTGATCTCCGCCCGAAACGCCCTACTCAAACGTGATCTCTTGTATCTCGTATTCTATTGTGCGCGCCGGGGCCTTTATGACCGCCGTGTCCCCCACATCCTTGCCGATGAGCGCCCTTCCGACCGGGGAAGTGATCGAGATCTTCCCGTTCTTCACATCCGCCTCTTCGGTACCTACAAGGGTGAAGACGTATTCCTCGTCGGCCTCGACATCAAGGACCCGTACCTTTGCGCCGAAACCCGCCTTCGACTGTTTGATCTTCGAAGGATCGATGACATCGGCCATCGCTATCTTCGCCTTGAGCTCCTGTATCCTGCCCTCCATGAATGACTGCTGCTCCTTGGCCGCATGGTATTCGGCGTTCTCGGAGAGGTCGCCGTGGGCGCGCGCCTCCACAATCGCCTGGATGTTCCTGGGCCTGTCGACCTTGAGGAGTCTTTCAAGCTCCTCCTGCAGTTTCCTGAAGCCTTCGGGTGTAAGGGGTACCCTCTGCATTATCGCTCCTTCTTGTTTTGTTTTGTTAATTTAACACTTCACGAAGCCTTTTTTCAAAAACGCCCCTGCCTCCGGCGATGAGGTTCCCTTGACTAAAGAAATCCCATTCATTACTCTAAACCGTTCGCCCGCAAAATTTCATATAATAGGGGAGAGCGCTGTTTTCCAGGCCCTCGCAAAAAGTAATGACACCGGTCCGGCTCGCACATCTTTTCATTGACCGCCGGCCTTCAGAGGAGGACACAATGCGGTTTTCTAAAATGTTCATACCGACGCTCAGGGAAGCGCCGGCCGACGCAGAGGCGATAAGCCACATACTGATGCTCCGCGCAGGATATGTCCGGCAGCTCGCATCAGGGCTTTATATCTATCTTCCGCTGGGCTGGAAGGTAATGACGAAGATAAACGCGATCATCAAGGAGGAGATGGACGCCATCGGCGGACAGGAGATCTCCATGCCGGTGCTGCATCCCGCCGAGATATGGCAACAGACCGGCAGGTGGTACGAGATAGGCGACGAGATGTTCAGGCTCAAGGACAGGGGCGGCCGCGAGATGTGCCTCGGCATGACACACGAGGAGATCATGACATGGCTTGCGTCGAGGGAGATCCGCTCCTATCGCGACCTTCCCCAGATCTGGTACCAGGTACAGACAAAGCTCAGGGACGAGGCGAGGCCGAAAAGCGGCATACTCAGGACACGGGAATTCATCATGAAGGACAGCTACAGCTTCGACGCCTCCGCGGAAGGGCTCGCGGAAAACTACAGGCTCCACGCAAACGCATACCACAGGATCTACGAAAGATGCGGACTGCGGTTCTTCATGGTCGAATCCGACCCGGGCATGATGGGGGGCGGCATGTCGCATGAATTCATGGCCCCGAGCCCGGCCGGGGAAGATGAAGTGGCGCTCTGCGAAAAATGCGGATATTCTGCGAACGTCGAGCTTGCTCTCTCTGTTCCTCAGAAGATCGAAGAAAAAGACTGGGAAAAGGAAGAGGTTCATACGCCCGAGAAGAGGACCGTGCGGGAGGTCTCGAATTTCCTGAAACTGCCGCCTTCTTATTTCATAAAGAGCATCCTCGTCATCACGGAAAAAGGTCCCGTACTGGCGCTCGTGAGGGGCGACCAGGATATCCACGAAAAGAAGCTTGCAAAGGCAATCGGCGGCCACAGGCCGGCGCAGAAGGCGGAGGTGAAGGAGATACTCGGGGTGGAGGCCGGCTTCATAGGACCTGTGGGGCAGAAAGTGAGGCTCGTCGCAGACGAAAGCCTGAAAAAGGGCTCATATATATGCGGCGCGAACAAGCCCCACTATCACCTCAGGGGAATCAGGGCAGGCAGGGATTTCACCCCCGAATGGCGCGACATCCATAACGCGAAGGCAGGCGACTTCTGCGTGAAGTGCGGTAGCGTGCTTCACGTGGAGCGGGTGATCGAGATCGGAAACATCTTCAAGCTCGGGACAAAATATTCCACGCCTCTCAAGGCAGTCTTCCTCGACGAAAGCGGCCAGGAAAAGCCGGTCATCATGGGCAGCTACGGCATCGGGCCGGCCCGCATCGCGGCAGCAGCGGTCGAGCAGAATAACGACAGGGACGGCATCGTCTGGCCGAAGAGCATCGCTCCTTTCGATGTCGAGCTGCTGCCTTTGAACATGGGCGATCCGAAAACGGTCGAGACGGCCGAAGGGCTATACAAGGACCTCAGGGAAAGCGGTCTCGACGTACTTATGGACGACCGCGACGAACGGGCCGGGGTAAAGTTCAAGGACGCCGACCTTATCGGCATTCCTCTCCAGGTGATCATCGGCGAGAAGAACCTGAAGGAAGGGCTTGTCGAACTCAAAGACAGAAAGACGAAGGAAAATGTGAAGGTGAAAGTCGAAGAGTTGATCGAAAGGATAAAGGCCGCGGCCAAATAACATCCCTTTCCATCGGGACGGAATGGATGAACCTTATCGTCAGGATGAAGTTCGGCGCTCATCTGTACGGCACGGCTACATCGAAATCCGATGTCGACCACAGAGGGGTCTTTCTGCCTTCGAAGGAAGAGGTGCTCCTCGGGAGAATCCCGAAGCGCATCGGCTATTCCTCCGGCGACACCGCATCGAAAAACACCCCGCAGGACGTGGATGTCGAGATTTACTCTCTGCACTATTTCATCTCCCTTGCCTGCGAAGGGCAGATTGTGGCACTCGATATGCTTCACGCCCCTGATTCGGTCATCGAGGTGCGTTCAGGCATATGGTCAGCGATAGTCGATGAACGGCGAAGGTTTTATTCGAAAAACCTGATATCGTTTATCAATTACGCGAGGCGTCAGACAGCAAAGTACGGAATAAAGGGCTCACGCCTGAAGGCGGTGTCCGAGGTATTGAACATCCTGAAATCGGAGGCTCCGTCGAAGAGGCTTCGTTCCGTCTGGGACAGACTGCCGCGTATCGAGCATTGCCACGAAGCCGAAGCCGGGCCCGACGGCCTGCGGCGCTACGTGGTGTGCGACAAGATGTTTCAGGAGTCTGCCGAAATCGGATATATCATTCCAGTCCTTGAGAAGTTCTACGATGAGTACGGCGCCAGGGCAATGGATGCTGCGGAAAACAGGAATATCGACTGGAAGGCCGTCTCTCACGCACTCAGGGCCGCCTTCCAGGTCAGGGAAATCTTAACCGACTGCACCATCACGTTCCCGTTGAAAGAGGCGGACTTCCTCATCAGGGTGAAGCAGGGAAAACTCGATTACCTGACAGAGGCGGCGCCCCTGCTCGAAGCGTTGATCGCAGAAGTCGAAGAGCTGGCATCCGCCAGCGATCTGCCTGAAATCGTAGATACCGCCTACTGGGACAGGTTTATCTGCGATGCGCTCGAAAGGGAACTGTTCGAAAAAAAGGGGGGAGGGAGGAGTATCTGAAGCCTGCAGCTTTTACCCGACAGTCGGCCCTGTTGCGCCGGTCTTTTCCCTACCTGGCAGCAGACCCGAAGGATAGCGGTCAGGCTTGACGAAATCTCCCGCGTTTTCAGCCGTGCTGCTGGGATAGAAAGGACATATTCCATGCCGCCCGGTCTTGCAGTATTCCTCGATTTCAAAGGAACTCGGCACATATGAATGGCGGCCCGCCTTGCACGCCAGCATATACTTTCCTGCCAAAAAATTACACCTCATGCCATCCTCCAAAAGAAAGTTTTTACGATCTGTGTATTAAGGATAATGATTTATGCTTTCGGAATCTATCAGCGGATTTCCTTTTTTGTCGTAAGAAAAAAAAGACTTCAGCGTAGGTGTTTGTCCTACAAAACCGGAATCCCGCCGGGAAGATTCCGGGGAAATACCGGACGGTAAGGCCCCGGCGGCCCACGGCTGTTATCGCTCTTTCAGCGCAAGGTGGGCGATAAGGAGCCGGAGGATATCGGAGGTGCCCTCCCCGATGGTCAGGAGTCTCGCATCCCTCCAGTGGCGGTGGACGTCGAAACCGTCGGTATATCCGTAGCCTCCGTGGATCTGGATAGCCTCATCGCATATCTTCAGTGCGGTCTCCGAGGCAAAGAGCTTTGCCTGCGAAATCTCCGATACCGCGTTCCCGCCTTTTTCATGCAGATGGGCCGCGTAATAGGTAAGAAGACGGGCTGCGCTCAGGCCGGTCGTCATATCGGCGAGCCTTCCCCGTATCAGCTCGAAATTCGAGATGCTTTCGCCGAAGGCCTTCCGGTGTTTACTGTAGGCGAGGGCCTTGTCATAGGCGGCCTGCGCTATCCCTACGGCTATTGCGGCGATGGACAGTCTCCCGGCGTCAAGTATTCCTTTGGCGTATTCGAGCCCCTCCCCCTCTTCTCCCATGAGATTCTCCCGGGGAACGGCGCAGTCTTTGAAGCGGATCGCCGACAGCCTGTTTCCCCTGAAGCCGAGCTTCGGGATGATCGTCGGCACATCGAACCCGGGCGTCCCTGCAGGCACGATGAATGCCGAAATGCCTTTTTTCGTCTTTGCAAAGACAAGGACAAATGCCGCTTCGCCGGGATTCGTGATCAATGTCTTGCTCCCGTTGAGGACCCAGGTATCGCCCGAAAGGACTGCCCCGGTCTGCATCGATCTTGCGTCCGAGCCGCAGCAGGCCTCCGTAAGGGCAAAGGCGATGAGGTTCCTGCCTTCGGCGAGACCCTTTTTAAGTAGAAACTCATCCTTCTGCCGCTCATCGGCGAAGAGCCTGATGCCTTCACATGCCATGTTCTGCACGTCCACCTGGAGGGCAGTGTTGGCACATGCCGCCGCCAGCATTTCCATGGCGGCAACGAATACGGTCAGGGGCTTGCCGAGGCCGTTATACTTCTTTGGAAAGGGCAGCGCCATCACGCCTCTGCCGGCCAGCTTTTCCAGGTTATCCCCCGGGAATATCCCCTCCTGGTCCACCTCTTTCGCACGCGGCATAATCTCCTTCTCAAAAAATGATCCGAGAGATTCGAGGAGTGCGTCGTATTCCCGCGAATCGGGATAGAACATTCCGATGATGTTTTTCTGTTCCTCAAGGTAGAGCATCTTCACCTCCGCACCGGGATCGTCCCTTCATGCAGGGATAAAATATACGTCGGTCGGTCTGAACGTGCAGTTTCGCATAAACCGCGCCTTTACTTCCATGCCGATCTTCACTTCATCCGGGTCGGCGCCGACAAGCCTCGAAAAAAAGAGCGTATTCACCCCTTCGAACTCGACGAGGACGAGTGTAAACGGCGCCTCCTTAAGAAACGCCTCGCCTGTAAGGTAGCATGTAGTGAAGGTATGGACCCTTCCCTGCAGGGGAAGTTCGAGCCATTCGGTCCTCGACCCGCACTCCATGCAGTGCCCGCGCGGCGTGGCATATACATAGCCGCAGTCGGGGCACCGGCTACCCAGGAGTTTTCCCTTCGACAAACCGGCGAAGAAAGGGGAGTCTTGCGCATAGGAATGAAGATAATCGATGCCGAAGCGGTCCCTGATGATGATCGGGTCCACGCCGAAGAGGACGGTCCCTTCTTCTGTCTCAGGCAACCTCGCATCTTTTTTCACTAAACGGCCTCCATCACCGTCACAGTCACCGTAGTCCCCGTGCCTCCGTGGCTGTGCACGAGTCCCCGTCCGGCGTTTGCCACCTGAAGAGTCCCGTCTCCGAGATGCCTGCCGATTGAGCCCTGGAGCTGCCAGAAGGCGAAGACCGCCTGCATCAGGCCGGTTGCGCCGATGGCGTGTCCGCAGGCAAGGAGTCCTCCCGAGGGGTTCACCGGCACGCTCTTCCACCTTCCCAGGTCCCTGAATTCGAGCCCGTAGTCTACATGAGGCATGAAGGGCGCTCCGGATTCCACGAAACTTCCGCCTTCTCCGTAGCGGCAGAGGCCGAGGTCTTCGTAGCCCTGGATCTCGGAAGAGGTATAGGAGTCGTAGATATCGACAAAGTCCAGTTCATCGGCCGGATCGGTTATATTCGCCATCTCATATGCGGTCCTTGCCGCTATCCTGCCGCCCCTGAACGAATGCACCCCCGGGTACTTCAGGCCAGGATAGTAGTCCTCTCTTTCATGGGGAAGGAGGACAACCTTGCCGTGAGAACGGTCGGCCGGACGCATGGTATCGCTTGCGGAGCCGACTCCCGTGATCTTCACCGGGCGGGTGCAGAGCCTCTGCGCCGCATCCTCCGAGGCGACAATCACAACGGCCGCCCCATCCGACATGAGGGAGCAGTCACGCACGGTAAGAGGGGTCGAGACCATCGGCGAAGATCGGACGTCTTCGATGCTCAGCTTCGCAGGGGCCTGGGCAAAAGGGTTGAACATGGCGTTGGCGTGATTCTTTACCGATACCATCGCCATCTGCTCCGGCGTCGTCCCGAATTCATGCATGTGACGCTGCGCCATCATCGCGTAGTAGCCTGTGTAGAAACCGCCGACCGGGAAATCGAAATTGACGTCAGAGGCAAGGGCTATAAGCTCGTTCCCCTTGGCTGTGTTCACCCTGCTCATCGTCTCGAAGCCAAGCGCCGCGCAGACCTCCATCCTTCCCGAGGCCACCGCCTCCCACGCCGCCTGAAGACAAAGGCCGCCGGATGCCCCTCCTCCTTCTATCCTCCTCGACGGTTTTGGGCAGAGCCCGAGATAGTCCTGGATCATGGCCTCTGCCATGAGCTGGCGGCTGAAGAAGTCGGAGAAATAAGAACAGACTGTGCCGTCGATCATCTCCCGGCCGGAACCGGGCAAATCCTCAACGGCCCTTTCGAATGCCTCTCTTACCAGGAGCCTGAAATCCCTGTCGGGCCGTGCCCTGGCAAATTTCGTAACGCCCCCTGAAATCACGTATACCTGACGCATCTTTTCAATTGCCTCGCGCTTTCACCGGAGATGATGATCAATTGCCTGATTTCAGCATAGGGCGGATACAACCGCCTGTCAAGACAAGCGAAAACCGAGTGTTTACGCATCTGCCGAGATATGAAAAGCGGGCGTCCCCATCACGCCCGCTTTTTCAGCCTGATATCATTGTCATCATCACGAGCAGCGCTGAGGCATCATACCCGATGCAGGCGAAAGGGCAACCTGGTTGGCGATGTCGTTGCAGCCGCTGGTTTCGAAATAAGCTGTCGTTACGTGGTCTCCGACCTTCAGGCTGCTGAACGGTTCGGATTTGTCGGGTCTATTTTCTGAAAAGCTCTTCCTCTTTTCAGTTCTATGCCACGTTTTCTTCCGTTGCAGACTCTCCGGACGGTGTCCCTGTGCCCTCTGCATCTTTTGACAGATCGGGTGAAGCTGCCTTGCCCGGGCTTCTGCGACGACGCTTGCCCCTGGAACGTGACCGTTTCGGGCGCTCTGCTTCCTGCCCGGGCGCATGCTCCTGCATCCGCTCTGTCACCGGTGCCGTCTGCTCCGGCATATCCCCTGTCCCCGCGCCTTTATCGGAAGATTGTTCCGGTCCGGAACCCGGTCTGCCGTGTCTGTCGACACTGCGCTCTTCCCTCTCTCCCGCCGTCACATGCCGCTCAGCACCTTCGGGCGCCTCTCCGCGGCTCGCCCCGATGTCCGTCTCCGGCGCCCCTTCGGCAGGCATTGCCGCCGTTTGGCCGGCCTCGGCGGCATGAACCGTCTTTGCCCCGCGTCTGCCCCTGCGCCTGCCCCGCGACCGTTTATGGCGCCGCTCGGGTTCCTGCTTATGACCTGCCCCCTGTTCAGCGTCATGTTCCTCGGCATATTCGCCTTTCTGCTCAACCGTGTGATCGGCTTTATGCTCCGGGGGATGCCCGGCCTTATGCGCCTTTCTCTCTTCAGCCGCCGCCGTTTTTTCAGCTTCGAGCTTTTCAACCGTCATCGTATACTGTCCGGGGAAAAGCTTCGCATCGGCATTGACCCTGATCGAAACCTTGAACTCCTTTTCGATGGAGGCGATCTCCTCCCGCTTTGTATTGATAAGATAATTTATGCTTTCCACGGGAAGCGTGCAGTTCATCCCCTTTATGCCGCCGTCGGCGGCCCTTGCGTGCATGTCCCTGAGCGCGGATATCGCGACCATCTCGTCGGTCTTGACGATACCCGTGCCGTTACAGACCTCGCACTTCTTGTTGATCGACTCGAAATAGGCGGTGCGCATACGCTCGCGCGTCATTTCGACCATCCCGAACTTCGAGATTCCAGACAGCTCGGTATGGGCCTTGTCGGTACTTAGCGCATCCCTGAGCCTGTTTTCTACTTCACGCCGGTTTTTCGACGACATCATGTCGATGAAATCGATGACAATGAGCCCGCCGATATCCCTCAGCCGAAGCTGCCGCGCCACTTCCTCGGCCGCCTCCATGTTCGTCCGGAAGGCGGTGCCCTCGACGTTTTCCTCCTTCCTGCTCCTCCCCGAATTGACGTCGACAGCGGTGAGCGCCTCAGTCTTGTCTATCACGAGATACCCGCGCGAAGGGAGGTGGACATACCTGTCATGGAGCTTCAAAATCTGGTCTTCGATATTGTGCCTCGAAAATATCGGTTTCTTTTCCTTGTGCAGTTTTATGTTTATCTTGCGCCAGGGCGTTGTCTTCCTCAGGAACTCCTTCGTTTTCTTGTAGGCATCGGGGTCGTCGATAAGTACTTCAGAGACGTCCGAAGTGAGATAGTCCCTTACCGTCCTCACGGCGATATCCTGCTCCTTGTAAATGAGGGCGGGAGCCGCCGCCTTCTTCGCGTCGGCCTGGATCCTGGTCCAGAGCTTTGTGATGTACTTCAAGTCGTTTTCGAGTTCTTCGCCCGTCTTGTCGCTGCCCGCGGTCCTGAGAATGAACCCGGTCTTCTTCGGAAGCTTGAGGGAGCTGAAGATTTCCTTCAGCCGGTCCCTGTCCTCCCTTGCCTCGATCTTCCTCGAAATCCCGACCCTTTCCTGGCCGGGCATCATCACGATGTACCTGCCGGGAAGAGAAATATAGGTGGTAAGGCTTGCGCCCTTGGTGTCCCTCTCATCTTTTTCGACCTGTATGATGAGCTCCTGCCCCTTCGTGATAACGTCCTGTATCCTTACCCTCTTGCCCTCTGTCTTGCCTTTGAAGTATTCCGGGGTTATCTCCCGTATCTGGAGAAAGCCGTGCTTTTTGGGGCCGAAGTTGACAAAGGCCGCCTGGAGACCGGGTTCGATCCGCGAGACCGCCCCCTTGTAAATGTTCCCCTTCAGGTGTTCCTTTGCGGACGATTCGACGTAGAAGTCGACCAGAGTCTCTCCTTCCACGATCGCGACCCGCTTCTCTTCCTCATGTGCTGCGTTAATCAGTATCTTTTTTTTCATTCATTCCACCATAGGTTTCTTTTTCCTGTTCAAACATCCTGTTTATCTGTGCGTCCAGTTCCCTGTGCAGAATATCGAGGGACTCACTCAACGCCATCTCGGGATACCTCACGATCGCCTCGATCACTTCTTCGAGGGGATAGTCGGCGATATGGCCGTCCGGATACTGAAGGCGCATGAAGCTCCTTTTAAGGATGAAGCAGCGCCTTGACCGGCCGTTCTTCCCGGGAAGAGGGATGATGATATGCTCCATGTCCTCTTCGAGATCATAGCGCCTGATGAGTTCTTTCACCTCTTCGTTCAGCTGCCAGGTCATGAAGCCCGCTCCCCGCGAGACCCTTAGCTACCCTCCCGCAGTTCATCCATGGGAGAGATCATGATCGCCGCCCATATCGACACCGGATCGGGGTCGATATCCTTAATCCCGTTCGGGAACGTCTTCATGAAGATATCCCTGTTCCTCAGATAGCGGAGCACCATCGCATCGATGAGTTCCTCCGGCAGACCCTGCAATGCCGACGCCGACCCGCCGCCATCCGCGATCTTTCTCACCAGTTCGTTAAGCCTCTCGCGCTCCCTGACCAGCAGCACTGCGTTTTCCGCCTCGCCACGGCCGTTCGCTCTTTTTATCGCCTCCTTCATTCCGTTCGAAGTCAGGAGTTGTTTCATCATCTCGACGCTTTTTTTGAAAATCTCTTCCGATTTCATCCTGTACCGGGCCTTTTAAAAACTATCTCCATTATACATTAAACCTGAAATTGATAATATCCCCGTCCTTCACCTCGTAAGTCTTGCCTTCGAGCCTGAGCTGCCCCTTTTCTCGGGCCGAGGACATGCTCCCCGCCGCGATGAAGTCTTCGTAAGAGTCGACCTCGGCCCTGATGAATCCCCGCTCGATGTCGGAATGGATTTTCCCCGCCGCCTTCTGCGCACTCGTACCCCGCCCGATCGTCCACGCCTTCACCTCGTCCTCGCCCGCAGTAAGGAAAGAGATGAGTCCGAGGAGGTCGTAAGAGACATGGATGAGCTTGTTCAGGGCCGGTTCGCTTATACCGAGGTCTTCGAGGAAAGCCGCCGCCTCGCCGGCCGGCAGTTGGGCTATCTCCATCTCGATCTTGCCGCAGAGGGCGAGGACGCTCACCTGCCTGCCGCTGAAATACCGTGAAAGCCCCGAAACCGCCGAAGCGGTCTTCTCCGAATTAAGGTCGGCCTCGCCGACGTTCAGGAGGATCGCCTCCGGCTTTATCGACATGAACTGCAGATGGCTCATAGCCTTCTGCTCGTCCTCTGAAAAGGCTGCATCCCTGAGCGGCTTCTCGCCCTCGAGAATCCCCTTGCACCTCAGCAGGAGGCCCCTCTCTTTCTCATCCGGCTTTTTTCCCCTCTTCGCCCCCTGCTCCATCCTGTCGAGCCGCTTGTCGACAAGCTCTAGGTCGCCGAAGATCATTTCCAGCTCCACCGTCTCCGCGTCACGCCCGAGATCGACGCCGCCGAGCGGGTGGAGGACCGATTCATCCCCGAAACCTCTTACGGCATGGACGATCGCGTCGGCGTCCTTGATGAGGTCGAAGACCTTCCGGTTCTGCTCCATGTCCCCCTTCGTCAGCCCGACATAATCGATATATTCAACCGTCGCATAAGTCGTCTTTTTCGGCTTGAATATGCCGGCAAGGGTATCGATCCTCGCGTCGGGCACCTTTACAACGCCTATGTGTGGCTCGGAAACAACGGAAGGATAGACGGTCGTCTCCAGGTTCATCCCCGTCAGGGCGTTGAAGACCGTTGTCTTTCCGGAATTTGCAAGTCCGATAATCGCTATTTTCAAGTCTTTCTCCTTTCCCGGGCAGTACCTATTATACCCGATATGCGCCGTCCGGCACCTGTCCGTAACCGGATGGTGAATTCCGGGACAACGCAGTGTGACTTCTTTTTTTTGCAACGATAGGTGAGGAAGGAAGCAACCGATTTCAAAAAGGGCTGACTGCCGGTAAAAAAGGAAAGGCCCGCCGCTACTTGTTACCTCTTGCCGCGATATTCAACCGCGACCGGGTCCGGCGATAAAGCCGGGCCCGGTCGATCCCGCACGTCGTCTGTTATTGCCTCAGTTCGTTCCCCCGCTGAGGACAAAATGGTCCCTTCTGTTACGTGCCCAGCACTTTTCGCTGCTCTGGTGACAGAGGGGTTTTTCCTTGCCGTTGCTTACCGTCTGTATCCTGTCGGCGGAAACCCCGAGGGCGACGAGATACGTCTTCGCCTCGTGAGCGCGCCTGTCTCCAAGAGCGAGGTTGTACTCCTCCGTGCCCCTGTCGTCGCAGTTACCCTCGATGACGACCTTCATCTTCCCGTCCTTCAGCAGCAGGCCGGCAACCTCTTTCAGCACAGGCTTTGCGTTCGCTTCGAGGTTATATTTATCGAAATTGAAATGGATATCGGGAATCTTCTCTTCGGCCGCCTTCTCCGCAACCTCTTTCTTGCCGACAGCTTCGCGGGAAAGGTTCGCCGAAGCTCCTTCCTGCGCAGCGCCCTTTTTCTCAACCTGTGACTGCTTCGCCTGCGAAGGTCCCTCCTGTCCAGCCTGAGGACCGCTCTGGATGGTATTTCTGTGTGCGCACCCCGCTGTGATAAGCCCTGCGAACATCAAGACGAACAATAGCCTTTTCATGGATTCTCCTTTATGTGCGATTAAGCGCAATATTTTTTCGACGATTCAGAAAAAAATGAAAACAACGGGCAAACACAGGCAGCGCCCGTTTTTTCCCGGCCGGGGTCCTGCTACACGGAGGGCGGTGAATGGCAGAGATAAAGCCGATGGTGGTCTCTGTCTCCCCGGTCGAACGCAGTCTTGCAGACCCCTCGCCTCAGAGGGGAATGAGAGGAAGAAAGGTCATCCACGGATGACAGTAGCGCCTGGGGAGAGACCATCGCAGTGGAACAATTTTCCGGCAGGATCGCCCTTTTTTTCTTCATTAGGAAAGTGACGGACGACCTGCCTTTCCCCCTGACAAGCCGCCCTCGCGCCCTTCCCGGCAGAAAGCCATGGAGGTTCTCCGCGATGGATGGAACTTCGTTTTTTACGGTGACGACTTCCGTTACACCCGCGGACGTCAGGGTGCCGAGTAGCGGCAGAACGGCATAGGTGCCAAAGCAGAGGAGGAAGAGCAGTCCGAAGACAATCCTTTTATGTGCATTCATCGCAGCGCCCGTTTTCAAAAATCCTAACAGTAAGAATGCGCGCATGTCAACAGCTATTACAGAACGTCTGTAATTCAGACACTGTAAAAAAGAAATGCCGGGATAATCCCCTCCAGCGAGCAAGTTTTGTAATTCTGCTGGGGGATATCAATAATTGAACCACATCGATTGAGTGCATATGGGCTATTTTGCCT
>JBJKSM010000062.1:0-19291 GCA_046704045.1 Thermodesulfovibrionales bacterium
TTTACTTCCTCAAGCGCATAACGTTTCGTGCCTTCTTCCATCGGGTGTTCTCCTCCTCACACACTTTGCCCCGATGGTAACCGATTTCAAGCCATCTTTTCACGCAGGCTTGCCGGAAGGACACGATATACTGGTGGCATGTTCTGGTTTCTGACAATCACTGGGCTCGTCCTTGCCGTCTATGTTTTCGGAGCCATAAATCTCAGGATCGCCTACGGCAATCTTCTTTGAGGCTCGCCCCGCCCCCGGTCCGCGGGCAAGCCGCTCCCCATGTTGGACAGCCCAACTTCCGGAAATCTCTGAATGAGCGCGAACTCCCGGTCGGGAGGAACTGTATGTTCACTCGGGGAGGGTGCGAAGGAAGCCAAGAAATGACCCGCTACCAAACTGTAAGCATTCCCGAACTTGAAGCTGAGCTGAGCCGGTTGCGTAGCAGGTATGATGATCTCGAAGAGGTCATCACCTTCAATCTCACATATTCATCAGCTCACATCGGATCCGGCGAAGTCAGGCATGATGAGGAAACCTTAAGCGATTTGCGGGATCAAATAGCTGCAATTGAAAAGCGGCTTGCTTTTCTGCCCACGGACATGTCCGGGGCCGAAAAGGATATGGAAACAGATGTGCTGGAGTATGCAATCGGTGGCTCAGTAATCCTGGTCGAGCGATTCCGCCGTTTGTTACCGATATCCGACATCGAATATTTTGCAGAGATCAACCCCGGATGCGAGGCCTGTCACAAGAGAGGCACGAATTTAGCGTGTCCACCTCACAGCCCGCTTTTTCACGACCACATAGGCAAAGCTTCAGAGGCAAGAATTATCTGCTACAGGATGCCCCTCGATCAGATTTCATCCGAAATATCGACGGACAGACACAGGACTGCGCACAAGATATTGCGAAAACTCCTCGGCGAGGAGCTGCTCGGACAACGAAAGAAGGGACATACGGTTGCCGGGTCGGGGCCTTGCCAGATGTGTGGAGAATGCTCAATTGAATCGGGAAAGCGTGAGTGTAGAAAACCCGATCTTCTGATTTATAGCTTGGAGTCCATGGGTGTGAATCTGATATCCCTTTCAGAAAGAGCATTCTCATTGCCGCTGGAGTGGTCGGACGGTACTTCCATCAGTGGTAATGTGTCAGCCATCGGGGCAGTGTTCTAATAGACACTTCATTTCATAGCAAGTCATCCTCTTCCGGTGCGGTAATAGGAGACGTTGGTTCACAGAGTGCTTTGCGCTGGAACTAATTTTCGCATTCTTACCTCTTGTGATGCTCACCACCGCAGGCCCCACCGCATCGAGCACGGCCATAACAGCCCGCGAACAGGCATCGAGAAGCTCAATTTCGGATTTTTCCGCATCTTTCAGCGCCAGCCTGCCTGACCGGCGTAAACGGCGCGGTCTGAGGCGTTCCCCTTGTCGCTTCCCCATGGAGAACCCCCTTCTCATCAAACCATATGCGGTCGATACAGATGATCCGGTCCCATCCCCCGGATGCATCTTTCTTCTGATGGTAGACCATCCACAGTTTTCCATCCGGCGTCTCTATTACGGCGCAGTGTCCCGGCCCGAAGACCCCGTTGTGTTGCTTCATTATCGGGTTTCCCCGGTACTTCGAAAAGGGGCCAAGGGGGTTTTTGGCCGTGGCATAGCCGATGGCGTAGTCGGCGCTGTCCGGACTTCCGCCTGAATAGAGAAGGTAATAAGTACCCCTGTGCCTGAGCACCCACGGGGCTTCGGTAATGGGCCGATGTTTCATCTCCCACGGCTGCGTCGGCGCGATCAGCTCCACGGGTCTGCCTTTCTTTCGGAGAGGCGACTCCATCGGCTGCACAAAGATCCTGAAGCCCGGCAGCGCGGCATAGTAGAGATAGTATTTGCCGTCGTCGAGGAACATGTCGGCATCGATCGCGTTTTCCATGAGTACGCCCCGGTCGGCAAAGGCAGCGTCAGGACGGCCGGAGACTGCAACACCTGTCTTTCCGTCGGCGGTGTAATAGAGATAAAACCTGCCGTCGGGAGGATTGAATAAAACATCGGGAGCCCACACACGGGGTTTCCGGGAACGGAACACCCGCGGACCTTTCTTCCAGTGCACAAGGTCCCCTGAGATGTACACGTCGTAGCCGTGGTTGTCGCCGGTAGGGTAGAGATAATATGTTCCGTCATAATAAATGACATCGGGGTCGCCTATGCCGACCGTTCCCATTTCCGCGCTGTGAAAGGTCTCGACCAGGACGGGATTTTCGTAAGTCCCGGCGTCTGCAACACTGCCGGCGCACACGAAGAAATTCACCATGAAAAGCATCAGTAAAAGCATGTGAAGCCGCTGTCCTGACACCGCCGCCTGTCCGATCGAAGCAGGACACCTCTCCCTGATGCTGATGCCGCATGCATTAATCAAAGATCCTCCGCCCACTATCCTGACAGGCAAGGCCGCTTAATAAGGTTTCGGGCTGCTTCTCAGATCCCGGACAGCAGGCATACGGCATAGGCAGCCATGCCTTCGCCGCGGCCGGTGAAACCCATGCCCTCGTTCGTCTTGGCCTTTATGCTGATATGGCCGGCCGGTATGCCGGATTGCGCAAGGGACGCCTTCATCGCCTCCATATATCCGGCGAGCTTCGGCCGCTCGGCGATGACAGTCGAATCGACCCATGACACCCCGTATCCCTTCAGCTTCGCCATTTCCAACGTCTGCTTCAGAAGCTCCGTGCTCACCGCATCCTTCCATCGAGGATCGGTATCCGGGAAGTGGCTGCCTATGTCGCCGAGGCCGAGAGCCCCGAGGATCGCATCGATGATCGCATGACAGAGGACGTCTGCATCGGAGTGGCCGGCGAGACCTTTTTCGAAAGGGATTTCGACCCCGCCGAGGACCAGTCTCCTTCCCTCTTCAAGCCTGTGGGAATCGTAGCCGAACCCTACCCTCACGCCCGCGCCCTCATGCCGAGAAAGAGCTCCGCGATCTTCAGGTCCTCGGGGGTCGTGACCTTGATGTTGGTGTATGACCCCATGACCACCCTGATCCTGCCGCCGTATTTCTCAACAAGTGCGGAGTCGTCAGTCGAGTAGAACGACTCCTTCATGGCCCTGCCGTATGCGTCCAGGATCGTTTCACAGGGGAATATCTGAGGCGTCTGCACCGCCCAGAGCAGTTCCCTGGCCAGCGTCTGCCTGACTTCTCCTTCCACCGCCTCCTTGATGGTGTCCTTGACCGGAACGCCCACCACGACGCCGTCGCAGCCCTTCAGTTGTCTGGCTGCGGCGCTGATGACCGATGGTTCGAGAAGGGGCCTCACGCCGTCATGGACCAGGACGACGCATTTCCTGTCTTCGATGAGGCTGAGCCCGTGATAGACCGAATCCTGCCTCTCCTTTCCGCCGGGGGCGATCCTCTTTATCTTCGGCATGCGGTGCTGCTCGAAGAGGTCGAGGGCGTATTCCATGTCCTCCTCCTTTATGACGGGGATGATCTCCCTCACCTCCGGCGCCGCGTTCAGGGCCTCGATGGCCCAGAGCAGAAGAGGCCTGCCGCCGAGGGTCACAAAGGTCTTGCGTGTCTTCTCTCCGAACCGTTTGCCTATCCCGGCGGAAGGCACTACCGCGATGATCCGGTCCTTCATGCCGGCACCTCCATGGCCAGTCTCACCTTCATACAGTGATAACCGGAAACTGCGCTCCGGCGGATTACGACCTGTCGGACTTTACAGTCCTCAACTCTTCCCTGTCGGATTCTTCTTTCCACTTTGAAAAGATCATCCTGCCTGCGGTCGTCTGCAGCACGCTCGTTACCGTAACATCGATCGTCTTGCCGAGGGACTTCCTCCCGTTTTCGACGACGACCATCGTGCCGTCGTCCAGGTAGGCGACGCCCTGGTTGTATTCCTTTCCCTCCTTCAGCACGAAGACGCGCATCGTCTCGCCCGGAAGGACAACCGGCTTGAGCGAATTTGCGAGCTCATTGATGTTCAGGACCGAAACCCCCTGCAGCTGGGCCACCTTGTTGAGGTTGAAATCGTTGGTAATGATCTTTGCGTTCATCAGCCTGCCGAGAGCCACGAGTTTGGCGTCGACCTCCTTCAGCCTGGGGAAATCCTCCTCCACTATCCTGACCGTGATATTCGACATCTTCTGTATCCTGTGGAGCACGTCCAACCCTCTGCGCCCCCTGGCCCTCTTCGTGGAGTCCTGGGAATCGGCGATATACTGGAGTTCCTGGAGAATGAACTGGGGCACGATGAAGGTGCCCTCGATAAAGCCGGCCTCGCAGACGTCGGCGAGGCGTCCGTCGATGATCACGCTCGTGTCGAGTATCTTGAGATTTTCCTCGAACCCCTTGCCCTGGAGAAGCCGGATGACGCCGGGAACCGTCAGGCCCCTTCCCCGGGTAAGCCCTATGAGCATCCCGCCGTATCCGAAGACCGAGTCGAAGAGAAAGGCCAGGGCGGGGGTCTCCCCCCTCATCAGAAGCTTCAGCGGGATGAGGAAAAGGTTTGCGAAGAGCAGTCCCGCGGCAAGGCCTGCGATGCCCCCGAAGAGGGTCCCGAAATTAACCTTCCTCAGAAGACGATCCGAATAGACGGTGATCAGGCCCAGCAGCAACCCGGGGAAAACCCCGTAGCCGCCATATCCGTAATTCAGACCCAGAACATATCCCGCTGCGGCAAACAGGCCGACCACCGCCAGTCTCAGGAGCATCACTCGAATCACCTCCCCCGTCGTGCATCATTGAGCGCCTCCCGAAGGAAGGGCATCCGATGAAAAAAGATGAATTTTTCTTCTCCTGAATACATTATCCCTTATTTTTTCTCTTCAGGAAACGGAGACGGTTACGTAAAACTTTCTTCCGCCCCGGTCGATAAAAAGGAGTACGGTGTTCCCCCGCCTGGTTCCGGACATTGCCTTGTTGTATTGGTCGACTCTTTCTATTTTTTTCCTGTCGATTTCCTGGATGACGTCGCCTTTCCTCAGGCCGGCGTCTTCCGCGGAACTGCCGGGCTCCACCCTGACGACGACAACGCCCTTTTCATTCTTGCTGAGGCCGAGCTGCCTGGATATCTCTTTCGTCAGGTCGATAACGCTCAGTCCGGTAAGCGAGCCGCTCCCGTCGTCTTGAGGCGGATTGCCCGGGACCTCTATGGCTGCATCCTTCGGGAGTTCCGCGATAAGCACCCTGACCGAGTATGCCTTTCCCCCTCTGAGTATCTTCACCGGGACCTCGGCCCCTACCCTGCTCTGGGCCACCATATTTCTCAGACCGCCGACGTCATCCACTTCCTTGCCGTTGAACTGGAGGATAATGTCCCCCCTCCGTATGCCGGCGGTTTCCGCAGGACTCGCCTTTGCAACGTCCCCTACAAGGGCCCCGTTGGAGCTGCTCATCCCGAACTTCATCGCAAGATCAGGGGTGAGTTCCTGGATCGTCACTCCGAGCCATCCCCTTGTCACCTTGCCGCGCTGCTCCAGCTGCTCTATGACAAGACGCGCCATGTTGCTCGGCACGGCGAAGCCGATGCCCTGATAGCCCCCGGACTTCGAAAAGATCGCGGTGTTGATGCCGATCAACTCCCCCTTCACGTTCACGAGAGGTCCCCCCGAATTTCCCGGGTTGATCGCGGCGTCGGTCTGGATGAAATCCTCGTAATCCGCTATCCCGACGTCCGCCCTCCCGACAGCGCTGATAATCCCCATCGTCACGGTATGGCTGAGGCCGAAGGGGTTCCCTATGGCAAGAACGAATTCCCCCACCTGCAGCTTGTCCGAATCTCCCCAACGGATGGTGGGAAGGTCCTTGGCGTCGATTTTCACGACGGCGACATCGGTCTTGGGGTCGGCGCCGATGATGCGCGCCTTGAAAGACCTCTTGTCATAGAGCGTCACCCGTATCTCGTCGGCCTGCTCTATCACGTGGTTGTTCGTAACGATAATCCCGTCGGGCGAGACGATGACCCCGGAGCCGAGGCTCTGCTCCCTCCACTTCTTCGGCATCTTGAAGTCCTTGAAGGGGTTGAAAAAATCGAAAAAGGGATCGTCGGAAAAAGGCGGGGCGTCCCTTCTGACGATCTTTGTTGTCGATATATTCACTACCGCGGGCGATACGGACCGTGCGATATCCGAAAAGGCCCTGCCCGTCTCGATGATCTGCTTCGGTACACTCGGCGGGACGATGGGCACATATTCCCGGTGCTGCCCCGTGACCTCCCCGAGGAAATAAAAAGAGAGCCCGCCGAGCAGAAAACCGAGGAGAAGGACCGAAAGTATGACAACTGTTTTATTTTTCATGACTATTTAATTATAATAGTGTGGTCGAGACGTTGTAAAGGTCTGCCGTTGACAAATCATTGGCTCTAATGCTAATTTCAAAGCTCGTAAATTGCTTCGGGATCCAGGGTCAGGGTTCGGAGGTCCGTCTTTCGTGCCTGACCGGTCCCGGAGAAGTAATCCATGAGAGAAAGGTAAGGAGGTTCAGATGTTAAAACGGTATCTGTTGGCGCCCGGCCCGACGCCGGTGCCGCCCGAGGCGCTCCTGGCCATGGCGATGCCCATCATCCATCATCGGTCGCCTGATTTCCTCCCCGTGCTCGAATCGGCGAAAAAAGGGCTTCAGTGGCTCTGTCAGACGAAAAACGACGTCCTTATCCTCTGCTCAACCGGCACCGGCGGCATGACCGGCTCGGTGAACAATTTCTTCAGCCCGGGCGACAAGGCGCTCGTGGTCAACGCAGGAAATTTCGGCCAGCGCTGGACGAACATCTGCAAGGCATACAACCTCGCCGTGGAGGAGATAAAAATCGAATGGGGTCATGCGGTAAACCCCGAAGATGTCGCGAAGGCGCTCAAAAACGACCCTTCCATAAAAGGCGTTTTCGTGCAGGCGTCGGAGACTTCCACCGGGGTGTATCATGACATCAGGGCGCTCGCGGAGATCGTACGGAAATACGAAAACACGATCCTCGTGGTGGACGCCATTTCGGCCCTCGTCGCGCACGACCTCAGGATGGACGAATGGGGGATCGACGTGCTCATCGGCGGCTCGCAGAAGGGGCTGATGCTCCCTCCCGGCCTCGCCTTCGTTGGAGTAAGCGAAAAGGCATGGGCGTTTGCAGACAAGGCAAAATCTCCAAAATTCTACTTTAATTTCAAGAAAGAGCGCGAGTCCCTCGCGAAGAACCAGACGAGTTTCACCTCCCCGGTCACGCTGATCATAGGGCTGAACGAAAGCCTCAGGATGCTCCGGAAAGAAGGGCTTGAAAATGCCTTCAGCCGCCATGAAAAACTGGCCCTTGCAACGAGGGAGGCGGTAAAGGCGATCGGGCTCGACATGTTCACGAAGGAGTCGCCGAGCAACGCCGTCACCGCGATCAACGCCCCGGCGGGCGTGGACGGGCAGGAAATTTACAGGAACCTCAGGGTGAAATACGGCATCACAGCCGCGGGCGGACAGGGTCAGGCGAAGGGGAAGATATTCAGGATCGCCCACCTCGGTTACGCGGGCGCCTTTGACGTGATCACCGCCGTCGCCGGCGTGGAAATGGTCCTGAAGGGAATGGGGCATCCGGTGAAACTCGGGACAGGCGTTGCTGTCGCCCAGGAACTACTGATGGTTCGGGAGGATTGAAAAGTAATGAAGGTTCTCGTCAGCGACAATATTTCGCCCAAGGGAGTTGAGATACTTAAGAAGGCCGGCCTCGAAGTCGATGTGAAGACGGGCATGAAGCCGGAGGAACTCAAGGCGTGCATAGGCGGATATCACGGGCTCGTTATCCGCTCCGCCACAAAGGTCACCTCCGAGATCATCGATGCGGCGGTCAACCTCAAGGTGATCGGGAGGGCCGGCTCCGGCCTCGATAACGTCGACAAGGCGGCTGCTTCCAAAAAGGGCATTGTCGTCATGAATACGCCGGGCGGAAACACCATCACCACGGCCGAGCATTCGATTGCGATGCTCTTTTCCGTCGCCCGCCTCATCCCACAGGCAACCGCCTCGATGAAGGCGGGGAAATGGGAGAAGAAGAAATTCATGGGCGTAGAGCTTTACAACAAGACCCTCGGCATCCTCGGCCTCGGAAACATAGGAAGCCAGGTGGCGAAGAGGGCGCAGGGGCTCGAAATGAACGTCATCGCCTATGACCCCTTCCTGAGCGAGGAAAAGGCGAAGATGCTCGGCATCAGGAAGGTGTCGGTCGACGAACTCTTTGCGCTTTCGGACTTTATCACGATCCACACGCCTCTTACGCCCGAGACAAAGGGTATCGTCAATGCAGGGACGATCGCGAAGATGAAAGACGGCGTGAGGATCATAAACTGCGCCCGCGGCGGGATCGTCAATGAGCACGACCTCTATGACGCGCTGAAGAGCGGAAAGGTTGCCGGGGCGGCGCTCGATGTCCTCGAAAAGGAGCCGCCCGTGGACAATCCGCTCCTCACCCTCGACAGCGTGATCTGCACCCCGCATCTCGGGGCCTCGACCGAAGAGGCCCAGGAGAATGTCGCCCTCGCGGTCGCGGAGCAGATCGTCGACTATCTCGTCAACGGGACGATCAGGAATGCCGTGAACTTCCCCTCGATCCCGGCGGACCAGGTCTCGCGGCTTCAGCCTTACATAAGCCTCGCCGAAAAGATCGGGAGCTTCTCCTCACAGATTTTCGAAGGCGGCGTAACGGAGATCACCGTCGAATACGCAGGGGATGCTGCGGAGATAAATTCGGCGGCGGTCACCATAGCGGCCATAAAGGGCTTTCTGTCGCCGATCCTCATCGAGACGGTCAACTATGTGAACGCTCCGTTCATCGCAAGGGAGAGGGGCATAGAAGTCAAAGAGACGAAGACGAAGGATTCGGGGGACTACCAGAGCGTGATCGGCCTGAAGATAAAATCGAACGACAGGGAAAGTCATGTCGCCGGCACGCTCTTCAGCAAAAGAGACCCCCGTATTATAATGATCGACGACTTCAAGGTAGAGATTGTGCCGGAGGGAGAACTCCTGCTGATGTACAACAATGACAAGCCCGGTGTGATCGGCAATATCGGCACCCTTCTCGGCGAAAACGGCATCAACATCGCCAGGATGCACTTCGGCAGGGAGACGGCCGGGGGAAAGGCGATTTCCGTCGTCAGCATCGACTCGACCCCTACCCCGCAGATCATGCAGAAGATCAGGACCGTGCCCAATATATTGTCCGTGCGCCAGATATGCCTCTGACCGTTTCGTCGCGCACAATGAAGCATGCCCGCCGGAACGGCTCTGCGGCCGAAACGTTCTTCTGCCGCCTTATCACTCCATTTTGCATGGAATTAATTCACTGTCACAGGAGAGGGTCCAAATGCCTATAGTAATTGTTGTCGGTGCCCAGTGGGGGGACGAAGGAAAGGGAAAGCTCGTCGATGTCCTCACCGAAAAGGCCGATATTGTAGCACGATACCAGGGAGGCCATAACGCGGGCCATACCGTCGTCATCAACGATGAAAAGTATATTCTGCATCTCATCCCTTCGGGAATTCTCCACAGGGACACCGTCTGCATTATCGGCAATGGCGTTGTGGTGGAGCCCTCGGCCCTGATCGAGGAGATCGACGGGCTGCGCAGGAGGAAGATCCGTGTGTCGGACAACCTCCTGATAAGCAAGAACGCCCATCTCATCATGCCCTACCACCTCGCACTCGACAAGGCGTCCGAAAAGGCGAAGGGGAAGAAGTGTATCGGCACCACGGGCAGGGGCATCGGTCCGACATATGTGGATAAGATGTCGAGGACGGGGCTGCGCGTGGGGGATCTCCTCACCCCTGAGGTCTTCCTCGAAAAATTGAAAACAAATATCGGGCACGTAAATTTTCTGATGAAAAACCTTTACAGGACCCGGGGCTTCAATGCGAAGAAGGTATTCGACGAATATATGGGATACGCGAAGAGTCTCAGGAGGCATGTAGCGGACACGGACATCGTCCTCAACGAGGCGGTGTCCGGCGGGAAAAACATCCTCCTCGAAGGCGCCCAGGGAACGCTCCTCGACATCGACCACGGCACATACCCGTACGTGACGTCATCCAATTCAATCGCCGGGGGCGCATGCACCGGGCTCGGCATCGGTCCGACGAAGATATCGAAGGTGCTGGGCGTGGTTAAGGCATACACGACCAGGGTGGGAAGCGGGCCGTTCCCCACGGAGATCGAAGGCGGCACAGGCGAAGAGATCAGGTCAAAGGGAGGAGAGTTCGGCGCGACGACCGGGAGACCGAGGAGGTGCGGCTGGCTCGATACGGTCATCCTGAGGCACGCTGCGATGATAAACGGTTTTTCCGGGATGGCTCTCACGAAGCTCGACATCCTCGACGATCTGAAGAAGATACGGATATGCACCTCTTACCGGTACAGGGGCAAGGTTTACAGTCATTTTCCGAAGGAGGCCGAAATCTTCGGGAACTGCGTCCCGGTGTATGAAGAAGTGGACGGCTGGAACGCAAGCACCGTCGGCATAAAAGAGTTCAGGAAACTGCCGGTCAGGGCGCAGAAGTATATACGGAGGATAGAGGAACTGACAGGGGTGAAGGCGCATCTGATCTCGACAGGTCAGAAACGCGACGAACTGATAACAATCAGGGAACAGTTCTGAAGGGGCACAGGATAAAACCGTCGCCCGCTGCCGCAGAGCCGCACCGGCCCTGACAGGGGGCGGAGTTTTCGTACTTTTAACCTATTCCACGGGGGACACGGGGGTCCGTGAAACAGCGCCTGCTGTCACAGATAATCAACCATCTCTTTCCGTCGCAGTGCCCATCGTGCGGAGCCGAAACAGACGACATTTCTCATGCCCCCTTCTGCCTCGGCTGCTGGTCCCGGATAAGGAGATATTCGGGCCCCGCCTGCCGGGTCTGCTCCACTCCCCTTTCATCGGAATACTCGGACATCTGTGCAGGGTGTCTGAAAGACCCGCCGCCTTTTTCAAGGGCGCTCGGCTTCGGAATCTACGAGGGCGCCCTTGCCGATGCGATACATCATTACAAATTCCGCGGGACCAGGCGGCTTCACAAACCCCTCGGCCGCTTCATGCTCGACCTCGCTCCTTCCGGAATCGATGCCGTCGTTCCCGTGCCGCTGAGCGTCAGGAGGCTGAGAGAGCGGGGGTTCAATCAATCGCTGCTCCTTGCAAGGGTCATCTCCGGAAAGACAGGCGTTCCCCTAATTTTCAACCGCCTCTTGAAAAGGGAAGACACCCTCCCCCAGATCGGGCTGTCGGCTGCACGGCGTAAATCCAACATCAGGGGGGCCTTCACGACAGCGGGAAAATTCGGCGGCATGCGGCTGCTGCTGATAGACGACGTGATGACCACAGGGGCAACGGTCCGCGAATGCTCGAAAGAGCTTTTGAAGGCCGGGGCAAGGGAGGTTGTCGTCCTTGTCCTGGCGAGGGCATCGGCGGTATGAAGGGGCAGTGCTATCGGAGGTTGGCGAGGGTCTCGGTGATAAGTTCCGAAAGGGCGGGGAAGATATGTATGCTTCCGGTAATCGATTTTACATCGTGTCCGTTCGCAACCGCGTTTACGACCTCCTGAATAAGTATCGACGCCTCCGGACCGATAATGTGGAACCCGAGGATCTTCCCCGAACTTTTTTCGACGACAGCCTTCGCGAAGCCCTCTTTTTCCATGATCGCCTCGCCCTTTACGGTATCGGAGTAAAGCGCTCTTCCCACAAGGATATCGTGCCCCTTCCCGGCCTCCTGTTCCGTCAGGCCGACAGACGCCACCTGGGGGCAGGTGAATACGGCATGAGGAACGAGTCCGAAATCCATCCGGATCTTCTCATCGTGCGTAGCGTTGTGCCAGGCTATCTCGGCCTCCCTGTCGCCGGCATGGGTAAACATCTGCCTTCCGATAATGTCTCCGAAGGCCCATATGTCCCGCCTGCCGGTCTGGAGATAGTCGTCGACGGCGATAAACCCGGCGGCGTCAGTGGTCACACCGGTCTTTTCGACCGAAAGGCCGTCGGCATTGGATCGTCTCCCCGCTGCCACCATGACCTTCTGCGCCCTGATCTCCTTTTCCGCGCCGGTCTTTGCATCCCTGGCTGAAACGGCGTAGCCGCCGGAACGGCTCAGGACGCCGACCGCCTCGGCCCCGGTGTAAATCTCCATCCTCTTCGCCAGTTCTCCTGCCAGGAGATCCGATACCTCGGGCTCCTCCGAGGGCAGCAGCCTGCTCTCGCGCTGAACGATAGCGACCCTTGTGCCTATCGATGCAAAGAAGTGGCCGTACTCCACGGCGACGTAACCGCCGCCGATGATGACGACGCTTTCGGGTCTTTCCCTGATCTCCAGAACGGTCTCGTTCGTAAGGTAAGGAACCCCGTCCAGGCCCTCCAGGGGAGGAATGATCGGACGCGAGCCCGCGGCTATAAAGATCTTCTTGCCCTTTATCCTTTCGCCCCCCGTTTCGAGTATATGGTCGTCGGCGAATCGTGCCTCACCGGCGAAATAATCGAGGCTCTCCGATTCCCCGATCGCCTTACTGAGAGAGTTTCTCCCTTCACGGATGGTTCCCCTCATCCTTTCCATGATCGCCCCGAAATCTATCCCTTTTATCTCGGCCGTGATCCCGAACTTCGCGGCGTCCCTGATTTCGGCGATCCTGTCTGCGGCTGAAATGAGCATCTTCGACGGGATACAGCCGACATTGAGACAGGTGCCGCCGAGATTTCCCCTGTCGACAAGCGCAACCCTCAGTCCCTCCGAAAGCGCTTTGAAAACGACACCGAACCCCACCCCGGAGCCGATCACGATTACGTCATATTCCCTCATGGGCACCTCATTTCACCGGTTTACACTCTTCCGATTGCGTCTGTTGAAATTATATCAGCAAATGTCCGAAAACAAAGCCCGGGTTTCGCCGTGTCCCGGCTATGCTTTATTTCGGCGCGCTTCGGAACAGCGGCGCGGCTCGGCTCACGGCCCGTCAGCTTTACATTTTTCCCCCGCATACTGTATCTTTTTAGGATGATTGATTTGCACACCCACAGCATTTTCAGCGACGGGGAGCTTGTACCCTTTGAACTCATACGAAGGGCCGAGGCAAAGGGATATGCGGCGCTTGCGATCACCGACCATATCGACGCGTCGAACATCGATTTCATCATCCCGAGGATCGTAAAGACCATAGAGCGGATAAGACATTTCGTCCCGATCGATGTCCTTCCCGGCGCGGAGATAACCCATGCCCCTCCGGAACTCATCCCCGACCTCGTCAAAGAGGCAAGGAGCCTGGGGGCGAAGATCGTGATCGTCCACGGCGAAACTCTCGTGGAACCCGTAAAGGAGGGTACAAACAGGGCGGCCATTCAGGCAGGGGCCGACATCGTCTCCCACCCGGGGCTGATCTCGACCGAGGATCTTCTGTTTGCAAAGGAAAGGGGCATTCTCCTCGAAATCACTTCGAGAAAGGGACATTCCCTTTCGAACGGCCACGTGGCAAGAGAAGCTCTGCGTTTCGGGGTACCCCTCTGCATCAATACCGACAGTCACAGTCCCTCCGACCTCATCACAAAAGATTTCGCGCGGAGGGTCCTTCTCGGGGCGGGAATCGAGGAGAGCCGGACCGGGGCTATTTTCGAAAATTCCCGGAATCTGATAGAAAAAGTGTCAAGGAGGACTTAATGCCCAGACCGATAAAGAAAAGGGTCAAGAAAAAAACAGTGGAAACCGAGGCCGAGGTAAAAGATAAACTTACCGAACTGAGGAACCAGTTCAGTGAAAAGCGGAATGCGGTGATGGCATACGGCTTTGCGGCCGCCATTATCATAATCGTGATAGCGGGCGTCCTCTACCACAGATATTCGTCGGGAGAGAAATCCCGGCTCGCCGAGAACGAGGCATATAGCTACTATTACGGCGAACACCTGAAACAGCCGATGACGAAACAGCAGCAGGTGCAGAAGGCCCTGGACCTCTTCAAAAAGGCCTATGATTACAGGAATTCGCCGCGACTCCTCCTTTACATCTCCGACTCATATAATGAGCTCGGCAAATATGACGATGCCATGGCGGCCCTCAACGAGTTCGTCGGGAAGTACCCTTCGGACCAGGACCTGCTTCCGCTTGCCTACAAGATGATGGCCAACATCCAGCTGCAAAAAGGGGATAAGGAAGCGGCCCTGAAAACGCTCAATACGCTGTACACATCGCCGGGTGCCATTTATAAGGATTTCGCCCTCATAGAATCCGCACGCATCCTCGAAAGCGAAGGCAAGACAGCCGAAGCGGCGGCGAAGTACAGGGAGCTTACGGAGAAATTCAAGGACTCCCCTTACTTCGAGGAGGCCAAATCCAGACTCGAACAGGAAAAGAAAGGATAAGGTAAAGAACCGAACCGCCTGAAAGGGCTTCCCCGCACGTTCGGCTTTGTGCAACTATCCGCCCTTTATTTTTTGCTGCTTGTCTTTGGCAATAAACCATGTGAATGTGCTTTCAAAGGTAACGTTCTTTCCTTCGTCCACGATCTTTACTGTTACGTCCACGAAGGTCCGCCCCTTTTCCGAGAGTTCTTTCTTTGCCTTCATGGCTCTGTCTGCGTCAATAAAGCCTGTTGAAATTAGTCTTCCCTTCGCAGGGTTTTTATATTTGACTTCAGCCCTCCTCACAACGGGGAAATAAGCTCCGTTCCAGTTGCCAAAGGTTCTTTCCAGGATCTCCCCGCTTGAGGCTTCAGCCAGTGCATATTGAGCAGATGCATGCACGGTCCCTAAATGGTTTTGATATTTTACACGGTCTTCGAGCATAAGAATCGTGTCAGGCACATCTGACTTCTTTATCGACAGGATCGTATTAAAAGGCAGGTCCAATACATTCATTCTTTCCCTCTCGCGTAAACGGACTATGATTGCAAGTCAAGAATTGCGTTTACAAGGACTGTAAACGCAACCGGTGTTCACCCACAAAGCAAGAACGGTTCATCCTTTCGGTCAGGCTCAGGTATTTCAATAATCGATCAGACCGAACTGTCACAGCTATCCGTTAAATTGCGCTTAACCAGCTCCTGTACCATTTTTCTGAAATGGAAACCATAGATCGAAAGCGTAATGGCGTGAGGAAACAGTTTCGGCCGCCTGAACAGAGACCAGAAGAAAAGCTTCCAGTACTGAAAACGTTCTTTTCCCAATATCCCGATGCGCAGGATAGACTTCGGCAGGGCCATCATATAGTTGAATCTGATGTGAAACATCCTGTTGCTTCCAGGCCTGTAGTTCTGAAGGAACGTCCTGGCCCTCATGTAGTATTGTTGCGGAGAGTATATGTTCTGCATAACCCTCCTGTATCCCCCTATCAGACTGCCATACTCCATGGACGGCATGAAGTTTATCGAAAAGTCCGTATTGTTGCCCGATGTTTGTTCGAGCAGCCTGCCTTCTTTCGTGAGGCGGCTGTGCAGTTTTGTGCTGGGCAGCGCATTGAGCAGCCCGACCATTGCGGTCACTACCGAGGAGTCCTGTATGAAGGAGATCATCCGGTCGAATATCTCCGGCGGGTCATTGTCGAACCCGACTATAAATCCTCCCTGGACTTCAAGCCCGAATTGCTGCATTTTCCGTATGCTTGCGATCATGTCGCGGCCCTGGTTTGCACGCTTGCCGCATTCGTCAAGACTGTCCGCGTTTGGCGATTCGATACCAACGAACACTGTGTCGAACCCGGCCTCGACCATGAGACCCATCAGTTCGTCGTCATCCGCAAGGTTGAGGGATGCCTCGGTGGTAAACGTAAAGGGGTAATTGTTCCGGGTCATCCATTCTATTATCGCCGGGAGTATTTCATTTTTCAGCTTCACTCTGTTTCCTATGAAGTTGTCGTCCACGATGAAGACACAACCCTTCCAGCCGAGGGCATGGATATCGTCAAGCTCCGCAATAAGCTGCTCTTTGTTCTTGGTCCTCGGCACTCGCCCGAAGAGGGAAGTAATATTGCAGAACTCGCAATCGAACGGACATCCGCGTGAGTACTGAATGTTCATGGCCCCGTAGTCTTTTGTCCTGACAAGCTCCCTCCTCGGGACCGGAGAGGTGGTCATGTCCGCCCATTCGGGTGATGAATACACTTTCTCCGGCAACCCCTTTTTCAGGTCGCTCAGGAAGGCCGGAAGAGTTTTCTCGGCCTCATTGAGCACGAAATGGTCTGCCATGCCTGCGTATTCTTCGTACCCCGTGGTAAAGAGAGGGCCGCCGGCCACGACCTTGCGGCCAAGGGACTTGCACCTGTACAGTACCTTCCTCACGGATTCGGCCTGTACGATCATTGCACTCATAAATACATAATCGGCCCACAGTATTTCCCTGTCGCTGAGCTTCCCGACGTTCATGTCGACCACCCGCAGATCCCATTCCCCGGGAAGCAGTGCTGCTATGGTAAGCAGACCCAATGGGGGAAAGCTTGCCTTTTTTGAGATGAAGCCCAGTGCGTACCTGAAACTCCAAAAGGTAACCGGATATTCCGGATATACTAATAATACTTTCATAATTCTCTCTCAGCTGTTGTTAGACATTGTTATATTCTATCGTGACGAGTTCTCTTTGGCAAACGGGAATCTTTTGAGAGGCTGCTGTATAAAAGAGAGTTCACGGTCCTTTTACATGATTGAAGTTCGGCATGATACTCCACTAATTACGTCTTTTTAAGTATGGCATTATAATGACGCAAATAACAATACAGACAGTATTAAAACGTTTCGGCAGAACCCCTACCGGGGCAGGAAGATATTGTCCGCGTGTTGGCTACGGGAAGTACGGCTGCGATCATGTTTTGGGGCAAAGCCGACCCGGCCGCAGGAGAACTGAGGGACAAGTACAGCAGTAAATTGCAACAACCGACAGGGAAGAATCGTAACCAGCGGCAGGAATCGTCCGGAATATGCCGGATCTTCAGGCCTTTCTGCCGTGGTGGCGGTGCCTCGAATGCCTCGAATGCCGCGAATGCCGCGAGTGTCTTGCTGCCCTCTTCTTTGCGGATGCCCTTCTTCTCACCCGCCTGTGAGAGAGCTTTCTTCTCCTCTTGTGGGAGAGCCTTCGCTCATACGATACCCTTTTGGCGAAGGCCCTGTCGTCGGCGTCGAGGGTCAGCATTTTCTTGGGGGGGAGGTATATCCTGCTGCCGGCTCTGAGGGGAAGGATCCTTTCGGCGGAATTGAGCGCGAGAATGACGGAAGCCGGGATCCCCGTCTTCCGCGAGATCTTCCTGAAGGTATCGCCTCTCTTCACCTTATAACGGTCGATGGTGAACCTCTCGTTTTCGGGGATTTCGTCGAGCTTTTTCCGGAAGGTTTCCTTCGTGCCCTCGGGGATCCTCAGGACATATTGCGAGACGTCGGGGGGGGTGCACCATCTCCTCAGCTCCGGGTTGAGCTTCTTTATCGTATCGAGGTCCGTGCCGGCGCATTCGGCCGCGACAGAGAGGTCAACCGGCGCATCAAGCTCGACTTCATCGTAGCGCATCGGCTGATTGTATTTGATATCATCGAAACCGAAGTCTTTCGGGTTTGTCGCTATAAGACTGGCCGCGATGAATTTCGGGACATACTCCTTCGTCTCCTCCTTTATATGCCTGGTCCGGAGAAGGTCCCAGTAATCGTCCGCATCCGATCTCCTGAGCGCCTTGAGTATCTTCCCTTCCCCGGCGTTGTAAGCGGCCATCGCGAGGTTCCAGGAACCGAACATGCCGTATAGATCCTTGAGATAGTCTGCGGCCGCTTCAGTGGATTTGACCGGGTCCCGCCGTTCATCCTTCCACCAGTTTATCTCAAGGCCGTACCTTTTCGCCGTGGAGGCGATGAACTGCCATGGTCCGACCGCCCTGGCCATCGAATATGCATAAGGGTTGAAACCGCTTTCGATGAGAGAGAGGAAAACCATGTCCTCGGGCACGTCCTTCTTTTTGAGGATGTCTTTCATGAGATCCAGGTACTTTCCGGACCTGCTGAGCCAGAGGGAAAACTTCTCCCTGATCTTGGTACTGAATAGTCCGAGGTTCTCTTTCACCGCCTTCGAGGCAGTCTTGTTCTGGTCGTAGTTGCCGGTGATGGACACCGGCACGGCCGGGGCCTTTTCTGCAACAGGGACGGCCGCCTGACTTTCGCTCTCGGGCACAATATCACAGGCCGGAGCCTTTCCCGGAGATACAACGGGGCCGACCTGTTTCAGCGGGATGACGACAGTGCTGCCCGTTTCAGCCGGAACCGCGACATCGAAGAGTGCCTTTGGCAGCACTATAACACCATTGCCCGCTTTTCCCTGAACCGCAACGTCATCAGCAGATGCAACAGACGGAAAGACAACGAGAAAGACGAGGAAAAGAGAAAAGACATGGACTATTCTTAACCTTTTCATTCCGAATAATATTGCCTGCAAAGGACTTTTTTGTCAAGTGAAAAGCGGTTACAAAGGGCTGGGGAGTGCCCGGATAGCATCGCCCCCGGACCGGGTCGGCAGACACCCGACGGTTGGAACCGTGAACCTGGTTTACACTTTACCTGGCGACACCCGGTTCGGTGCTGTCGAATGGCGCGATGCGGAGCGCGTCGCACCTTGAAGCGGTAAATCAGCGCGAGGCTACAACAGAATAAATGGTGAGCCGTGCAGGATTCGAACCTGCGACCCGCTGATTAAGAGAAGGCTTTACAGGGACCGACAAGGCTTTGAAAATACCGTCTAAAGCCGCACCAGAAGCCACTTTGCGAGTATTTGCAACTATACACGTTATGCTAAATTTATGGCCTTTTTGGCGTAAATTTATCACGATTTTATCACAGTAAAATGACCCATGACCTTCGAAGTTATAATTTCCGGGTCTCTTTATTCCGGCCCCAGCGGTGATAATCTTTTCCTCAGTTGAAATAGTATCGTAGTTGGAGATCAATCTTAAAGTTCGTCGACAAGGGCAAGGGCTTTCTTGTGGACTTCATCAGTAATGTAAAACCTCTGTCTCTGTAATGCTTCCAATGCTGTCCTGAGGTTGTTTATTAAGCCTTTTTGTTTCGCTGAAACCAGAATGCCCAAAGTCCCGACAACTGGAAACTCCCTGGATTTCGCAACCTGCCTGCCTTTTAGGTCGTCAAGCAACAGAAAATCAACTTTCATTGTAGAAAAGAGGGCTATCGCTTCAGCTTCGCCCTTGTCTATCTTTAGACTAAGGGCTCACGGAAAAATAACTTATCAAATTTCGGACCACAGGGTATAGTTCAATTTTGGCTGGGGTTGGTGCCGACTTATTAGAACTTGAGCTTGAAGTTCGACGGGGATTTGTTCTTTCAGG
>JBJKSM010000063.1:0-12844 GCA_046704045.1 Thermodesulfovibrionales bacterium
AGATTGTAAGAAGACCGGAAAATAATGAACAAGGGGGGTAACGAACGACCTTTACATGCAGGAAAAGCTATTTCCTATTTGATCAACCAAAACACGGGTACTCCACCGCGCAGCGGTTTCGTTCTACTTCCGTAAATCCTAGGCAGTTACACTTCTCAATACCTATCAATAAGTCGGTGGAGGCGAGATCGTAGGCATCCGAAAATCGTGACGGGGACCCCGCGTAGTTCAGGGCAAAGGTGACGGCGGCATTGTCTTCCGTCAAGTTCCAAAAGTAATAAGACAATTCACCAGATCGCCGGCACTCGAGGTCGCTCCCCAGAAAACCTTTTGCCCGGATATAATTCGCCGCGTATTTCGGGAAGAAGTCTTTTTTAGTTGCGGATCGGCCTACCTATCAAGTATCAGAACAGGCAGGCATCTTTTGGAAGAGGCGGACCTGTAGCAGCAATTTAACCGGAGACAGATATGCTCTTTTTCCCGGTCATGAATGCTTCCTAATGCCCCTTGGGACGGCGGACGACTGTCTCGGGGACGTAGTGGCCGACGATCCATGCGCCGCCGAGCAGCATGACACCGACGATGACGAAGGGCAGTCTGAAAGAAAAAACCGCCAGCACCCCGGCAAGCAGCGGACCGACCGAGATGCCGAGGCCGAACCCCATGGTCGTAATGCTCATCTGGCGTCCCTCGCCGCCGGATCGCGAAAGGTCGGCAGCCAGGGCCATCGCGGGAGCCGCGACCCCGGCGGACCCGATGCCCTGTATGACCCGCAGCCCTATGAGCTGAAGGGTTGTGCCCGCCTCTCCCAGGAGGCCCGTTACGGGGGCCATTAGGATCAGCCCCGCGATGATCAGGGGCTTCCTGCCCAGGCGGTCCGACAGCCGGCCGACAGGGATCTGAAAGAGCAGCCTGCTGAACATGACCGCGCTGAAGGCGATCGCGAAATCGAAAGCGGATTCGTCGAGCCGGACGTTGAACTGTTTTTCGAGGGGGGTTATCATCGAAAAGGCGGCGGCCATGATGAATATGGAAAGACCGGCGCCTACTATGCCCGGCGTAAGCAGCGTGCGGTCGATAACCCGAAACTCCGCTTTTTCCTGCAAGGGGCTGGCCGGGACCTGCACTTCCCTGATCCATGCCTGCACGAGTATGATCGCCAGGACCACGAAGAGTGTGCCCGCATAGAAGGCCGCGTTGAAACCGAAATGATCGTAAAGGTAGCCGCCCAGGAGAGGCCCGGCACTCAGGCCGAGCATGCGCGAGGTACTGTAAACGCCCATGGAGCCTCCGCGGGTCTGCCTGTCGGTGGAGATCGCCATAATCGCCATCGAGGCGGTGACGGTTAGTGCCACGCCCACGCCCTGGAGCATCCTGAGCACAAGAATATCGGTAAAGCGGCTCGCGAAGACATAGGCGAAAGTACTGACCCCCATGAGGGCCAGACCGGCCTGAATGAAGATCTTCCGCCTGTTCATCCGGTCCACCATCGCCCCGGCAAAGGGCTGGAGAAGGGCGTTTACGAGGCCGTAGAGGGATATGAGAAGGCCGGCCCGCACCGTTTCGGGGAGAGGGAACCAGGGCGCAGGCAGCTTGGCGACATATAGAGGAATAATGACGAAAAGGATGCTGTTGCCCACGGCATCGCCGAGCCTCGCCGCCGAAAGGGCGAGAACAACCCTGTTAGCTCCTATTCTTTCGAGAGACTGCCGCATCAGATACTCCCGGTTACGCAGGAATGACTTCTCACCTGAAAAATCATACGGGGTGTAAGGGTCCTCACGAAACGCAAAAAACTTTCTTGGGACAGCATGATTATATCATGTATGAAAGAAGGCTGGGAGCAATATGACGATGACACAAAGGGCTGATGACATACAATTTCAATTTTGAGAGGTTATGGCGCCTCGGAAACGTTCTCATGAGCTGTCGTTTATTTGCACCGCCGGAAATGGTAGAATGGCCTCATGATCAGGATCGACATCCCCGGATACGGCCTCGTTGAACTCGAACATCTTGTCACCGATTTTTCCGGCACCCTCTCCGAAGACGGGGTTCTTGTTTCCGGCATCAGGGAGAAACTCAACGAGCTCGCCGAAAAGGTCCGGGTCCATGTACTGACATCCGACACCTTCGGCAGAGCACGTGGGGAACTTGAAGATGTCAAATGCGCGGTCCACATCCTCGAAGGAGAGGATCATACAGGCCAGAAAGAACGGTATGTCGCCGGACTCGGGGCCCAGAAGGTCGTCGCACTGGAAAACGGAAACAACGACGTCCTCATGCTCAGGAAAGCAGCGATCGGGATAGCGGTCTTTTTGAAGGAAGGCTGCGCGGTCGAATCGATAAATGCGGCGAAGCTGCTCGTCCGCTCCCCCCTGGATGCGATCGAGCTGCTTCTCTGTCCAAAGAGGCTGATAGCTACGCTGCGGCGATAATCCGGCCTGTTCCAGACGGAAAACACCGGACGGACCGCCGCTCAGGTCCTTATGACCACGAGATGCCTTGTGATCTTCTGGAAGGGAAGCTGCAGATCGGTCACCGTGATATTCTTCAGGTCGAGGCCCTTCAGCTCTTCCTTCACCTTCGGTCCCTTGTTCAGGATAAGCACCCCCCTGTCCTTCAGGATCCCCCCGGCCTTCTGGAGAAACGCCTCGACGCTGAAGAGCGCGCGCGTCATCGCGGCGTCGACCTTAAGCCCCTCGATGTCTTCTATCCTGGCATCGATGATCTCGGTGTCGGTGAGGTTGAGCTTTGCGCAGATGTGCCTGAGGAAGATCGTCTTCTTCCTGGCTGGCTCCACGAGAAACAGCTTCAGGCCCGGGTTGACGATCTTTATCGGGATGCCGGGGAACCCGGCGCCGCTTCCGACGTCGGCCGCCTTCTTTATCCCTTCGGGAAAGACCTTGAAGAACAGGAGCGAATCGAGGAAATGCTTGACGATGATCTCTTCGTCCTTTTTCAGCCCGGTGAGGTTATAGGCGCGGTTCCACTTCCTGAGTTCTTCGAGATAGACGACAAAGGCGGAGATTTCCTTTTCGGTATGGCGTATCCCGAGCGCCGCCATGCCCTCTCTCAGAAGTTCGGACGGCTCTTTCACATCAGGCTTCGACATCAGCGGCTCTCGCAGGTGAAGACGATCGGTCTGGCTCTTCTCACCGGCACTTCAACGTACTAATCCTTCTCGACGACCTTGGCGATGCTCACGATCTTGTCCTCTTCGGCGGTGTCCATGAGCTTCACGCCCTGCGTGTTCCTGCCGTGGATCGAGATATTTTCCGCCGTTGTCCTGATCAGCTTCCCGGCGCTCGTGATCATAACGACCTCGTCTTCGTCCCTCACCTGCAGAAGGCCGACAACCTTTCCGCCCCGTTCGGTAAGCTTTATGGATATCACGCCCTTTCCGCCCCTGCCCTGAAGAGGATAGTCCTCGATGCGCGTCCTCTTGCCGAAGCCGTTTTCGGCAACGGTGAGGATACAGGTCTTTTCCTCGGCTACCTCAGCTGCGACGACTTCGTCTCCATCGACGAGACGCATGCCACGCACGCCCCTCGCCGAGCGGCCCATGTCCCTCACGTCCTGTTCGTTGAATCTGATGGAGAGGCCGTTTCGCGTCCCGATGATGATGTCGTTTTCCCCGCTCGTCTTCCTTACCGCGATGAGCTCGTCGCCCTCATCGAGCGTCACCGCTATGATTCCCTTCCCCCTGGGATTGCTGTAAGCCGACAGGGCTGTCTTCTTCACCGTGCCGTTTTTGGTGATCATGATGAGATATCCTTCCTTGAACTCCCTCACCGGAAGGCAGGTCGAGATATGCTCACCCTCGGCGAGCTGAAGCAGGTTGACGAGCGCCTTGCCCTTTGCCGCGCGGCCCGCCTCCGGTATCTGGTAGGTCTTGAGCCAGTAGAGCCTCCCGAGGTTCGAAAAGAAGAGCATATAATCGTGAGTGGAGCCTATGAAGAGCTGCTCCACGAAGTCCTCTTCCTTCGTCTCCATCCCGATGAGCCCCTTGCCCCCGCGCCTCTGGCTCCGGTAGGCGCTCAGGGGATTTCTTTTTATGTACCCCTGGTGGGAGAGCGTTATCACCATCTCTTCTTCGGTGATGAGGTCCTCTATCGTGATCTCCTTTGCCTCCTCGGTGATCTCGGTCCTCCGATCGTCGGCGTACTTCGTCTTTATTTCGAGGAGCTCGTCCTTGATGATCTTCGATACGAGGGCCTCGGAGGCGAGGATCGCCCTCAGCCGTTCGATCTCCTTCAATGTCTCTTCGTATTCGCTGATGATCTTGTCGCGTTCGAGCCCGGTCAGCCTCTGCAGCTTCATGTCGAGGATCGCCTGGGCCTGGACCTCGGAAAGCGGATAACCGCTCATCAGCCCCTGCCGCGCCTCTTCGGGGTTCTTTGCGGCCCTGATAAGCGCGATGATCTCGTCGAGGTGGTCGAGGGCGATCTTGAGTCCTTCGAGTATGTGGGCCCGCTCCTCCGCCTTTCTCAGCTCGAACCTCGTCCTTCTGAGGATGACCTCGCGCCTGTGCTGGAGGAAGTAGCTCAGCATGATCCTGAGCCCGTCTTTTTTACCCTTGTCCCCGAAGACCACCGGCTGGCCGTTGACGAGGGCGAGCATGATAATACCGAAGGTCGTTCCCATCTGGGTGTGCTTGTAGAGGTTATTGAGGACCACCTGGGCCATTTCGCCGCGTTTGAGTTCGAGGACAACCCTTATGCCGTCCCTGTCGGACTCGTCGCGGATGTCAGAGATGCCCTCGATCTTCTTTTCCCTGACAAGTTCGGCGATCTTTTCGATAAGCCGGGCCTTGTTCACCTGGTAGGGCATCTCGGAGATGATGATATTCTCTCCGCCCCTGTGTTCGCGTTCGATACGCGCCCGCGCCCGTATCCTGACTATCCCCCTCCCGGTGGCATAGGCGTCCCTGATGCCGGCGGTGCCGTGGATGATGCCCCCGGTAGGGAAATCAGGGCCCTTGATCACGGTCGTCAGCCGCTCGACGGTCGTCGCAGGGTCCTCAAGGAGCATCACGAGGCCGTCGATGACCTCTCCGAGGTTATGGGGCGGGATATTCGTCGCCATGCCGACCGCGATGCCGGCGGCCCCGTTGACAATCAGGTTGGGGATCCGCGAGGGCAGCACCTTCGGCTCTTCAGTGGTCTCGTCGAAATTGGGGATGAAGTCCACCGTCTCTTTGTCGATATCGGCAAGCAGCTCCTCGGCGATCTTTGCGAGTCTCGCCTCGGTGTAACGGTAGGCTGCGGCCGGGTCCCCGTCGATCGACCCGAAATTCCCCTGGCCGTCCACGAGCATGTACCGCATGTTGAAGTCCTGGGCCAACCTCACCATGGCGTCATATACGGCGGAGTCTCCGTGGGGATGATACTTCTTAAGGACCTCGCCGACCACGCCGGCGCTCTTCGAATATTTCCTGCCCGGGAGGAGTCCCTCCCGGAACATGGCATATAATATCCTTCTCTGGACGGGCTTGAGGCCGTCGCGGACTTCGGGGAGCGCCCTGCCGATGATCACGCTCATCGCGTAATCGAGGTAGCTCACCTTCATCTCTTCTTCTATATTTACCGGTATCTTCGACATTTTCTGCTCTTTTTCCCCCTCTCGAAATCCTGATATTTTAACACATTGCGGCCATCCATTGACATCTTCCGGGGAGGGCGCCTTCTCCCCTTCCCCTCCGGTGAAGCTTTTGCTTGCCATTTGTCACGTTCATGCAATAAAATCAACGAGAAACAGCGGCACAATGCCGCCATGACTCTCAAGACGCCCGGTGCATGAATTTATCGTTAAGACATAAGATCTTTCTCGGCTACCTCATAATGATATCCTATACCGTCATTGTTGCGGGCTATGCCATATGGAACTTTGTAGCGATAAACAAGATCACCTCGGATATCATTTACATCGACGGTGCAGCAGCTGAAAAACTGTCGAAGCTCAATGACGACCTGCTCGCCCAGGACCTTTTCGAAAAGCGGTTCCTGACGCTCGGGCATGCGGGGGCCGAGAATTCCTTCTGGGCCAGGAGCAGGGAATTCAAGTCGCTCCTCGCCGATGTGGGGGCTTCCGAGGACTCCTTCAGGAGCGTGGCCGAGGGGATCGGCAGTTCCCACGACAATTATGAGACGCTTTTCCGGAAGGAGGCCTCCCTTATCCGCTCTGAGGACATGAAGGCGGCCGAGGCGATGTCTTCAGGGCCCCTTGCCGCGGCATTCGATAAGGTTATCGTCGGCCTCAAAGACCTGGACTCCCGGATCAAGACCCGGCAGAACAACCGCATAGGAGATTCGAACTCCCTCGGCATGAGGGCGCTGACGATCACCATTATCCTCAGCACTTTTTCCCTGGTCTTCGGCATCCTCTTCGCTTCCCTGATAACGAAATATCTCACGACCACGATCGACAGGCTGAAGGCCGCCGCCAATTCGATCAGGAGCGGCAACTACGACAACCTTCCGGAGATAAAAGGGGCCGACGAGCTCGCCGACCTGGCCATCTCCTTCAAGGAGATGTCGGCGCGGTTGAAAGACCTCGAGGAGATAAACCTCGACGCAAACCCGCTCACCAAGCTCCCCGGTAATCTCGCGATAGAAAAGGAACTCCTCACGAGGCTGAACGAGACGCAGAAATTTTCCTTCTGTCTTGCGGACCTCGACAACTTCAAGGCCTTCAACGACCGTTACGGTTACGCGAGAGGCAGCGATGTCATCAAGGGGATGGGCGAGATGCACTCGCGGATAAAGAATGAGATGGGCACGCCGGAAGATTTTCTCGGACATATCGGCGGCGATGATTTTGTGATCATCTGTTCGCCCGATAAAGTGAAGTATCTCTGCAGCAGGATCATAGAGGAGTTCGACAGCGGCATCACTTCGTTTTACGACCCCGAAGATGTAAGAAAGGGGTTCATCTCCTCCCTCGACAGAAACGACAACCCCGCCGTTTTCGGGATCATGACAATATCGATCGCGGTCGTGAATACCGACAGGACCCTCTTCTGGGAGCCGAAGGAGGTCGCGACAAAGGTGACGGAGCTGAAACAGTACGCCAAGACGTTCGCCAAGAGCCTCTACATCATGGACCGCAGAAGGTCGAGATAGACCGGCGGCCCAGCCGGTGCTCGCCGCGGCGATGCCGGCGGGTCAATCGGTTCACGGCCCGGACTGCAATAAGGATTCTTACCACACAGGAGGCCACATGAAAATCAATCTTACGAAAGATGAATATCTCGCGCTTCTCGATATATTTGAAATAGCCGACTGGGTGCTTCATGCACACCAGGCGGAGCAGCCGGCGGAGACGGAGCGGTACACCGGGCTCGAACAGAAGTTGTACGCCCTGGCGGAGGATTTCGGATGCGGGCAGACGGTCGAATACTCCGAAGCGGACAGCCGCTATTATCCCACGCGTGAGCTCGAAGAGGGCCCTGCCATGGATTTTATCGATGCCTTCGAAGAGGATACGTTCTGGTCCCGGCTTGTCGAACATCTTGCGGAACGGGACCTCGTCCGCGAGCTGGGGAAGGAGAAATTCGGGTCCCTCGACCGCGCGGAAAGATGGGAGAGGCTGGAGAAGCTCGAGACCGGGTACTGGGATGAATTCCAGGCGCACGGCGTCGAGAGACTCGAAGTCGTGGAGATGCCCTGGTATGAAACGCCGGATATGCATTCAGCGTAGCCGGGCCTGGTTGCCGGGATCGGCCCCTTTACGTACAATAACCTCATATGAAAGTCGATGACCTCAGGGCGACAGGGAAAAGGCTTTTCGATGAGTTGAAGGGGATGCGGCGCTCCGCTGACCTGAAGAAGGCGCTCGGCACCGGCGCCGGCGGAGACAGGACGTATGAGGTGGACAGGAAGGCCGAGGAGATTATCATTTCTTCGCTGGAGGCGCTCCGCGAGCCGCTGACGATCATCTCGGAAGAGGCGGGCATCGTCGAACTGTCGGGCGGAGGAAAGAGGGTGATCATCGATCCGATCGACGGTTCGAGAAACGCGATTTCCGGCATCCCCTTTTACTGCGCATCCGTTGCGGTCGCTGACGGCGATACGATCGGGGACATCGCGCTATCCTTCGTGGTCAACCTCATAAACGGCGATCAGTTCTGGGCGGAAAAGGGTTCCGGCGCATTCCTGAACGGCGGGTGGATCCGTACGCAAAAGGACGATGAGTTCTATCTTGTCGCTTACGAGGCCCAGGCGCCCGGCAGGGACATCCGGAAGATCCTTCCGCTTCTTGCAAAGTCGAGGAAGACGAGATGCCTCGGCGCAACCGCACTTGATATGGCCTGTCTCGCGTGCGGCGCGGTGAGCGTCTTCGTCTCGCCTTCTCCGTCGAGGAGCTTCGATTTCGCCGGCGGGTTTCTCCTCGTAAAGGAGGCGGGCGGCATCGTCACCGACACGGAGGGGAAAGACATAAGCGGCGTAGCCCTGGGTCTTAAAAGGAGTTCTCCCATCCTCGCCGCCTGCAGCGAATCCCTCCACAAGAGGGCAACTGCACTTCTTTCGGAGCAGGGCTAAATTGCCTGAGTATTTTCCTTTTTTTCTCAGGCTCATCGCCGCGCTTGCCGGGGGAGCAATCGCACACGGCAAGGGACGCGGAAAGATCGGATGGGGCGTCGCCTGTTTTGTCTTCCCGCCACTGATCGTTGCGGTCCTTTTGCTCGGCCCCGTGCTCGCTGAGGGAAAGACAAAGAGATGCCCTCATTGCTCGCGAATCATCTATAGGACGGACACCGCATGCAAATACTGCGGCAGGGAGTTGCCTATAGAACTCGTCCAGTGCCGCAACTGCGGAAACTTCGTGCCGGAAAAGGATTACTGCGTGCAGTGCCACAGGAAGATGTAGGGAGGGACGATGAAACGATATTCGGGCCCACCCTTCCCGGCTATCCCGGGGGATATCCGGAGAAACCTCCAAAGAAAGGCCAGCGGTGACCCGGATTCAGTCGTTCACTTGCGCAAAGGGCTCAGAAACCATGGGAACCGTCAAAGGGCCCTCCTCTTTTCGACCGCCCTCCTGATCGAATCCGCGTTGAAGCCCTGCAGATGAATCCCTTCGATGTCGATAAACGGCACTCCCTTCCTGCCGCTCTTTGCGAGCATTTCCTTTTCCCTGTCTCTGTCTTTTTCGATGTCGTACTCTATCAGATTTACTCCGAGGGACCTAAGGCACTCACGGGCCTTTGCACAATAGGGTCACCACGTCGTCATATAGAGTAATACCGTGACATCCGCATAAGGTCTCTTCGTTTTCTCCGTCGCCGCGACTTTCTTCACCTCCGCAGGTGAGAAGTCCTTCGCGGTTGTCCTTCTGCCCACAGCCTTCCAGGTTACACCGGGGATGTTGCGCTCAAGGTACCGGCAGGGCACATAGCCGGAGATGGATCTCTGCCCCTGTTCGACGATGCCGCACCAGGTCCCCTCGGCGCCCTGCATCTCTATCTCAACAGTCACAACCGCTCCCTTTTTCAGCGACCGCGTTACCTTGCCGCTTGCCGACGGGTCCGAAGAGACGCCGACCGAATCGGTCTTCACGACAGCCTCTCCCTCCCGGGCATGCCGCTTCCCGGCATCGGATGAACGCGCGGAACAAAAGATCGCGGCACTAAGGAAGGCAAGAGCCAAACAGACTGCACGTGAGATTCTTCTTGCAGGCATTGTCATGTTCATCCTCCCATGAAGAAAACGCCGGTTCGCCCCTGCCGATGCTCCTTGCGGACAACATCCCGGGAAAAGAGCGATCCCTTATGCAACTCTATCATGCGAAGGCCGGACGTGCAACAGGCGTTGGCGTCTGAGAATCCGATGCCTGGGTAACGAAAGCGTTGCTTCAGTCCCCGCGTCTTCCTGGGCGACGCAGGCGGCCTGGATGTTCAGGGAAGCGCCCCGGGCAAAGTGTGGGGCAAAACCCCTTACCTTATATACGCCTCGGTAACGTATCTTCTCATCATGCGGTGGCTGTTGAAGTAGTAGGCGTTCTTGCCGATCGCGTTTTGCATCATCCGTACCCACATATGCCTGTCGCCGTAGTAGAGGGGGATGATGCTGTTTTCGAGCTTGTTGTAGAGGTCCTCGGAGTCGCGCAGGTCGGCGTCGGCGCCGGGTGTCAGCTCCTTCGGCAGGGGGCCTATCGCCCATCCCGTGAACCCTTCGATGTGGCCTTCGATCCACCAGCCGTCAAGGACGCTGAAGTTCATCACGCCGTTATGGGCTGCCTTCATTCCACTGGTACCCGAGGCCTCCAGCGGTCTCAGCGGGGTGTTCATCCAGATATCGACGCCGGAGACGATCTTCAGGGCGCTCTCCATATTGTAATTTTTCAGGTAGACGATCTCGATCCTCCCCTTGAGCTGCTCCTTGTAGCCGAAGATGTTCTGGATGAGCTGCTTGCCCGGTTCGTCCTTTGGGTGGGCCTTCCCGGCATAGACTATCTGTATCTTCCCGGCCCCGATCTTTTCGAGCCTCCGGACGTCCCTGAAGATCAGGTCGGCCCTCTTATATGCGGTCGCCCTTCTGGCAAAGCCTATGGTGAGGACGTCCGGCGAGAGGTCTGTGCCGGTCATCTCTTTCACGCAGGCAACCAGCCTCTTTTTCGCCTCCTGGTGAGCCGCCCAGAGTCTCTCGTCGGGAATGCGGCCGACCCTGACGAACAGTTCGGGCTCGTTGGCCCAGCCCGGGATGAACTCGTCGTACATCTTCCTGAAGCTCTCGCAGGTCCAGGTAAAGGAATGGACCCCGTTCGTGATCGCGTGGATCTCGTAACCGGGGAACATGCTCTGTGATACCTCGCCGTGCTTCTTCGCCACCCCGTTTATGTACCTGCTCAGGTTGAGGGCGAGGAGCGTCATGTTGAGGCTCTCTTTCCCCGCAAGCTCCTGGAGCAACGCAAGGGGGACGATCTCTCCGAGGACCCTCGACACCATGTCGTAAGGGAATTTGTCGTGACCCGCCTCGACAGGCGTGTGGGTGGTGAAGACGCAGAGGTTCTTGACGCTCCTCTTGTCCCAGACGAGCTTTTCGTCCCACACGTCCTCGATCGGTTTTTTGTACCTGTTCAGGAGTTCGAGGGTGAGAAAACTCGCGTGGCCCTCGTTCATGTGATACTTCCTGATCTCGAAACCCATCGCGTGGAGGAGCCTCACCCCGCCGATGCCGAGGATGATCTCCTGCTTCAGCCTGAACTCCTTGTCCCCGCCGTAAAGACAGCAGGTGATATCCCTGTCCTCCTCGGTGTTCTCGATCAGCTTCGTATCCAGGAAGAAGACAGGGACGTCTCCTCCAGTAAGGCTCTTTACGTTATACTGCCACGCCTGGACCAAGACGTCCCTGCCTTCGATCCGGACGGTCGCCTTGTGGGGAAGGAGTTCCATGTACTTCGAAGGCTCCCAGACCGAGGGATGTTCGAGCTGACGGCCGGAAACATCGAGGTCCTGGGCAAAATAGCCGTTTCTGCTCAGGAGCGTAACCGCCACCATCGGCAGTCTGAGGTCCGCGGCGGAGCGTATCGTGTCCCCGGCGAGCACGCCCAATCCGCCGCTGTACGTGGGGATGTCGTTATGGACGCCTATTTCCATCGAGAAATAGGCGATTTTCGGCTCTTTCGTCAAATCGAGCAATTGCTCCATGAGGAGGCTCATGAGTAATATTGTATGCCATTTACATATGGGAAACAACTTTTTGGCAGCCGCGGAATCCGCCGCCAAAAAACAGGGTTCTCTGCGTATTACTGCGGGCACGCTACGATTGAAAAATAACGGGGCCTTTTGTTAGTATTCTAAATGTCTGAGGAGCAAAGAAGGGCAGGGCTTCTTCTCCGAACCGCGGCAAAAGCCATCGATTTCATCCTTATTGCTTCGGTGGTGGAAATAATACCGAGGGCCGGGTTTTTCGCAGGGTTGGCCTATCTTCTTCTCGGAGACGGTTTTTTCGACGGCAGGAGCATCGGCAAGAAGCTTATCCGGATAAGGGTTGTTTCTTCGGTGACGAATACTCCCTGCACCTTCAGAGAATCGATACTGAGAAACAGCACCTTTGCCGCCGGATATATTCTCTGGATCGTGCCGTGGATAGGTTGGGTCTTCTTCCTCTGCGTCGCAGCGATTGAATTCGTGCTCGCTCTCGGCAGCGAAGACAGCACGCGGCTCGGAGACGAGCTCGCAAAGACAACGGTTTTGGAAAACTGACGGATTACCTGGAGGCAGAATGTTTTTTCATAATATATTAGGATTGTTTTCGAACGACCTTGCGATAGATCTCGGCACCGCCAATACCCTGGTCTACGTAAAGGGCAGAGGCATCGTATGCGACGAGCCCTCCGTAGTCGTGATCAGGAAGGACAACAAAAAGACCGTGGCGGTAGGGGCCGAGGCGAAGAGGATGCTCGGCAGGACGCCCGCCAACATCATGGCGATCCGGCCGATGAAGGACGGCGTCATCGCCGATTTCGACGCAACCGGCGAGATGCTGAAGTACTTCATCAAAAAGGTGCATAACCGGAGGAGCTTCGTCTCTCCCCGTGTCATCATCGGCGTGCCCTCGGGTATTACACAGGTGGAACAGAGGGCGGTGAAGGACGCTGCCGAGGCATCCGGCGCCAGAGAGGTCTATCTCATCGAGGAGCCGATGGCAGCGGCGATCGGCGTCGGCCTGCCCGTCGGCGAGCCCTCCGGAAACATGATCGTCGACGTCGGCGGAGGCACGACGGACGTCGCGGTCATCTCGCTCGACGGCGTCGTCTACAGCAAGGCGGTGCGGGTCGGCGGCGACAAGATGGACGAGGCTATCATGGCTTACATCAAGAGTCGATACAACCTGATGAT
>JBJKSM010000064.1:0-25168 GCA_046704045.1 Thermodesulfovibrionales bacterium
AGGTTCATCGTCCGCAAAACGCAAAGCTCCGCTTCCGGGCCTTCCTTTGGTTTCTCTGCAGGTTATTTTAAATCGCTGAAGAAAAGATTTGGTGGGGACTATTTCGAAAAACGCGCCGTAATTAAGAATACTTTATTCCACAATACAAGACCGTCTATGATGAAGCCTTGATATTGAGAGTACTCCAGGAATGTCCTGTTGAATACAGGCTCATAGCGGCTCGACTTCACCACTGCGGCCTTCATGTTATCGATTATGAGGCGCCTGGTAATACCGCCAAAGAATGCCCATGCGTCCTCGATCCCTCCTATGAGTGCCGGCAGGTCCTGTTTGCGGGTGATGTGAACATACTGGTACCTGCTGAACACGAGCGTGACGACAAGAGCATACAGCGCCCGTAGACGGTTCAGGGAATTGTCGAGCAGGTATCCCAACTTGCCGAAATCGACTTCGGCGACTTCTCCAGGCTCAGTCTCCGCCATGCGGACGGTGCCATGGTTGCTGGGCATCCCGATATGTTCCTGCGTAAAGCGGTACAGGGAGCTGTAGCTTGTCTCGACGCCAGTGCGCAACAGCTTCATATGCACCTTGGTCAGGGTCAGATTTTCATGTTCCAACCAATCGGAGATGACCTCCTTGTGAGGAAGTAAAATGCAGTCCCTGGTATTGCCGTCGCCACCGTCGTCATTGCCGTGGATTTCTCTGAAAACCGCGTATGCTATATCCTCAAGGTCTGCTCCAGACTCCTTCCTGAAGCCTTTCCCCTCGGCGATCCTGATATACTTGCGAACTGTATTGCGTGCTATGCTTGTAGCTTTTACTATTGCCCTGATTTTGTCTCCCGCTGCGTGTCTTCTCAAAATATCTACAATCTCAATCACGGTGTACTCCTTTTTCGACATACTACCTCCCTATCAGTTTTAGTAAGGACGTAGTATGACTGTTTTGTCAGATGCTACACCGCGGCATTGCTTCCCATTTTACGAATGGGTCAATACACGTGAAAAAGTGGGTCAATGAGCTGAAAAAGAGGCGGGTCAACGACCCTGAAAAACTAACCTTCCAGGTGGGTCAATAAGGCTGAAAAATCACACTTTTCCTGCTATCTTTTTTTCCAATCGCAGCGCAGGAGGAGCCGTCGGATTTCTCGGGTAAGTCTTCCCATTGAAGCGGAGCTCGGCCTCATAACCTGGCTGAATACCTCCTCCCTGCACCCGGACACTGATGCTGTGCCACCCATTGTAAGTAGTCGTTAATACGCGGATAGGAAGCCGAGTGACTGTTATCTTTGTTATGATCCTCCAAGAACTACCCTTTTGCGCGAGGATGAGCGTGGTACAACCGCCGCTTCCACAGCTTTTTTCGCCTAACAAATACACAAGGGCTTCTGGCGTACCATCGTCATTAAGATCACAGAATGCTGCAACATATCGCGCTGTCCTGTCGTTATCCAGCGTTTGAAGAAAAAGTCTAAGGGACCCTTCCAAAGACGAGGAATATGTTGTTGGGTCCTGCTGCGTCTTGCAATGACTAGTAGTCACCAAGAGCAGTATCGAACAAACAACAGTTATTATTAATGCCGCATCAGACTTTTTCATGGGTAGCCCCAACATATTGTGTCAGGAGGACCTGAAGCAAAGAGTTGGATTTGCCGGAGGCTTGGGACACTGCAGCTGTGCGACCCCTATTCCCCAGTCTCGCATCGATATCTTTTCGACCAAAGAAATACCGAAGAATGAAGCCCTCGTTTTTGGGCAGGTGAAGGTTATAAAGGATGAGAAGACACTTAGTTGGAAGCCGGAGCCAAAAGTGATTTCCATTGTGGTATACCGATTCGTGCCCGATTTTTTTACTGTCTTCATAAAAGAGGAGGTGGTGTCAACGAATAAGAGATTCGTCTACAGGCTGGTCGGCAACGGCTCGTTCTATTGGCGCCTACCGGCTGGGACGTACTCGATAACGGGGTATCATTATAACCTGGGGGCCAATAATGTGGAATCACACTTTCTACCCGGGCTCATACCCAGGTTTGTAGTTTCAAAAGGCGATTCGGCTGATTACATCGGGACGTTGTCGATAGCAATACACCCTTTAGCAGGCTGTTGAAAAACGCCAATTTTCGCATGCGATTCTTTTGGTGCTAAGAATTTCAAAGCCATAATGTTCATTATGGTCCCGCCGAGTCGAGATATATTTACAGGTAAACAGCTTTTTACTGCCAGTTGTGCCCATGTTTTGCCTTTCATGACGTGCTGACCCCGAGGCTTCTCATTCTCACCAGATTGTAAGCTGCCGCTGCCAGGGTGAAGTGCCATGACACTTTCTCACGTCCTCGGTATTTGATCTTTCGCAGATTTCCAACCGTCTTCATCCATCCGAATATCTCTTCTACCAGCTTCCTCTTTTTTTGACTGACCATATATCCCTTGTGACGGGTTGTCCTAACGTCTATCGCTGAAGCTCGTCTCGTGTCATTTTGAGCTACATGAGGCGTGACCTTCAGTTCCCTTAGAGTCTTAACAAAGTCCTTGGTGTCGTAGCTCTTATCCCCTGCAACCGTTATTCTCTTTATGCCCGAAACACCACGAAGCATATCAGCTGCTGCATCTCTTTCGGCTGTTCCGGTTGCCAACGTTAATTCCGTATCCATGATGAGCCCATTCCTGTTTTCCATAAGCACATGCCCCATATACGAAAGCTTCGCTTCCTTACCTTTGCCTTTCTTGAAAAGCCTGCTGTCCCGATCACTCGTGGATTCATGTGTCTCATTCGTCCGCTTCTCACCATGAAAGTCTATAGCATTATTGCGGCCTCCCGTTGTCGGTGGCTCTTCTTCATCTCTCCTCTTGAAACTCTTGATCGATGCCCACGCCTCTATCAATGTCCCATCTACCGTGAAGTGCTCATTCGATAATAATCCGGCCTTTCCCGCCTGCTGCTGGATGTTCTCCAAAAACTTCGCTATGTCTGAGGATATAAGCCGATCCTGATTCTGTGAAAATACCGAATGATCCCATACCTTCTCATCTATCCCTAACCCCACAAACCACTTGAACAGTATGTTGTAGCCCAGCTGCTCCATCAATAACCGTACACTCTTTATCGAATACAGGGTCTGCAGCAGTAATCCCTTCATCAGCTTTTCCGGTGCGATCGATGGCCTTCCCGTATGGGAATACATTTTCTCAAATACAGAGGTCATATCTTCCAATGCCTTGTCTGCCATTGTTCGAATCGTTCGCAATGGGTGGTCTCTTGGAACTACTGTTTCCGCTGATATATAACAAAACATCCCTTCGCTCTTCTGATCATTTCCACGCATGCAGTTCTCTTGATCTCCTCTCGGATATTTGCTGATTACAACTGCATGCAGGCTCAGTGCCAACTATCAAGAGTTTTTCAACAACCTGTTAGGGAGCGATGTTATGCAAATCGCCGACGAATACGATCAGGCGGTACGTGATCTGGAGAGTGAATCGCCCGTAATGATTTCAAAAACAATAAAAAGACTTATGGCATTTCACTGAAGAATTTTTCATCGACTTTCTTTCATCGACTTAATGACAGGTATCACTGTTCGCGACTCTATGAATGATACGAACGGAATGAAACACTGTCTTTAAGAGCTCACGGTGCTGAGTTCGGCCGCAAATCTTGCTGATAGTGCAAGTTGATCGCATCGGCGGCTTCGAGCGTAACAGTGGTCAGGGACAGCGAGAGGGATATCGAAAGAGCAAATACTATAGGGACCAGCCTGAAAACTGGTCCCTTTTTTTGTCTGATTGGCAGGTTAGGTTACAGACATTACTGCGTCGCAAACGAGGAGACACCCGAAGATACGGTGGCTCCACTGACAGATGAAGAAACCTGGTAGTAATAAGTCGTGTGCCGCTGCAGCTGTGACAGCTTGACGCTGTGCTGCGTGACCAGACTGCCATTCACAATCGTCGTGTTCAGGTTATCCGATGAGGTTCCATAGGACACCTCCGAATCGGCCGACACGTTCGTGCTCCACTGAATCTTTGCGGAAGTCTTACTCACCGTAGCGGCAGGGCCGCTGGTAATAGCAAGGACCGGGGCAGCCGGCGTTGCAGACGCTTCGTTCGAAAGTCCGGACGTCCCGGCACTGTTTGAGGCCGAAACTTTGTAGTAGTATGTCACACCGTTTGTAACGGTGTCATCAGTGTAGGTAGTCGAAGTGATGCCGGTAACAAGAGGCATAGCGCCTTCTCCGCCCGAAGTGGTGCCGCGATAAAGGTTATAGCTTATCGCTCCGGTGCTGGCTGTCCAGTCCAGGGTGACAGACGCGTTGCCGGCGCTTGCTGTCAGGTTCGTAGGTGCAGCCGGCGGGACGGCCGAAGAAGGAGCGAGATCGGCAAAGAGGTTGCTTCCGTTGAACGTTCCCCAGCCTGTCGCGTTATCATAGCCGGTCACGGCATGATAGTACAGATTGGTGCTGCCATCGTTAATGTCGTGAAAGTCCGTTGCATATTTAGTGCTGGTCCCAATCTGATAAATCATGGGGTTGGCAAAACCCAGCGTGTTGATTCCTCCGGCAGCTCGCTGCTGGTTGACGCGTGCAGTAAAGGCTGCCCAGAGCGGCGCTGCGCAGCTCGTTCCGCCGTAAATGTACCAGCCATTCTTGTAATAAATAGCATAGCCGGTATACTGGTCCGCATTGAGCGAGACATCGGGGACGTTCCTCATGGCCTGTGAAGCCGCCGTTGTCACCCCCTGCTGCCAGGAAGGGATGCTCCAGACAGCGCTGACACCGCCGCCGCCTGCCCCTCCCGGTATGGTATTGTTGACATTCCAGGTGGTTTCGGAGTTGTACGTTTCGCCTGCATTGACAAAAAGCTGCGTGCCTCCCACTCCAACCATGTAGGGTTGGGATGCAGGATCATCGACGCTCAGGGTTGAATATGATCCGCTGTCATAGGCCCCGCTGTCACCCGATGCCGCATATATCGATTGCCCCTGCGCTGCCATCTGCATAAAAATGGCATTTTCCGCGCTTAACACCGTTGAGCTGGTCTGTCCTTCACTGAGTCCCCAGGACGTACTGATCTGTTTGGCCAAGTTGTCCGTTGCAATGCGGTTGTAAGTGTCTACTACACCGGTATTCGTATTTGGCCCCTCATAGACAGTGATCCTGCCGGCTCCCGGTGCAAGCGCATTCTGCAGTTCTATGTCCAGTGTTACCTCGGCCGCTCCGCTTCCTGCCCTGCCGGAGAAACCATCAACCAGGACGTTCTGAAGGGGAACCGAGAGAAGACCGAAGTAGCTCACATACCCTGCTATATCGGACGCCCGGTACCCGTCAAGTTCAAAGAGGCCGAGGATCTGGCCTGAACCGTTTGCCGGGACACTATTGAGATTATATGCGGTTGTTATGTCAGCGGGCGCAAGGCCGCCACGGGGGCCGGTACCGATCTGATAAGGAAATGCCTGTGCCGCCGGGACAACACGGTTATGGGCATGCCAGACCGCTGCATTGTTGAGGCCGATAATACCCCTGATACGTCCGGCGATGTAACCGGGAACCTCAGGGTTATTGTCAGGAGCGTAAAAGATACGGCCATCCTTAGCCTGGTAGTTATAGAGATGCAGGTTAAAGGCGGCCTCGAATGCCGAAGCAGGACCAGAAACATTTAAAAGGGTGCGATTTGCAGACTCACCCGTCACCGTAAAGCCAAGACTCTGTGCATAAGCTGCGACGGCATCATAATCAGCCTGGGTCGGACCGAATCTGTCCGCAAATTCCTGCATAGTGAGGAAGTCGCCGTAGAGGGGGTCCGTCGGATCATAGAGGCGACCCAGGAGTTCATCCAACTCCTGCTGATTGCGTAATGGCAAAGAAAAGGAAGCCCTGATTTCCGTAGAAGAGGGAACCCGTCCCTGCAGGACGGCCTTTTCTATGGCCTTGGCGGGTACATGGCCCGGCAGTCTCACAAAGGACTGGGCAGCGGCCTCTCCTCCGGGAATGAGGTTCGCACCAAGAAGAATAAGAGCGGACAGTAACACTATCAACAACCTGGAAATTCGTGGCGATAAAACTTTCATGACAGCCTCCTTCTGACCGTATCGTATTAATTATCATAAAAAACCGTAAACAGATCAAGAGCTCAAACGGGCACAAGCGACAATCCGTGGAACGATTAAGTGTGCATGCTGCCGATGAGGACACTGCAACTTCGGTCCGATGCGGCTTCAATACTTGGGGAGAAATGCGCATCGTTTACGGGCAGCCACAAATTTCAAATTATTCTGCCCGCATTCTTATGGGTTGCTTTTCGCGAGAAAGTAACGTCAATTCCGATTGCTAAATTTTGAAGAGTACGAACGGAAAGAGATAGGTTCAGGAAAACGAGCGCGGTGTCGAGTCCAGGAAGTACTTGCTCACGGCGACTTAAAGAGCCCCGGGAAATCTAAAGTCCGGAAAGAAAATGCTAAGACAAATACCTAATGTGACTAACTCAATTCTCTGACTTCATGCTCGTGAAGTAGAAGTCCAAGTACTGAAACAGGGCAGTCACGCCGATATCCATCTGCTGACTGTAATTCTCGATCAGATATAAAGCAGACCCGATACCTGTGAGGCAGTGGGGATTGTAATCGCCTTGATAGCAATCGCAGAGGGCCTTCAGAATATAACGGCCGAGCCGTCTCCGTCCCGATTCTGAAGAGATCATCGCCGCTACCTTCTCAAGCAACGGTCTTGTTTCGTATGCAGAAAAAATATCGAAAAATTCAGGATACCTTTCAATCGGTGAGCCCACCGCCGCGACCGTCACAGGCTCCGCCTCCTTGTTCTCCATGAAGTCGACCCATTTCCGGATAAGGTGTGCATATTCGCCAGCCGCGAAGAGGTGACGCACCCGCTGGACCGCGTAGAGAGTGATCGAGTGGTGCAGGTTGACGATCCCCCGGCCGCTTACGGCGCGGAGGATATGACTTCTGAATTCATCGGCTGAGAGGCCCGTCGTCCGCCCGGTCTCTGCCAGGGCGTGGAACCTGCCCCGGCAGAAATACTCGGCGAGGGCCTCGATGGCCGGCCAGGAGTCCTCATCTTGCCTCGTCAACATTTCGAGGAGAATAAAGGCGGTGCACGACATAGAATGGCCAAGCGACTGGTCGAGATAGCCGCTTCCCAACAGGAGCAGCCTCCTCGCCAACTCCTCTCTTCCCGAGACCGCCTCGTAGGCGGCCATAAGAGCGGAGGCTTCCTCGCGGTCCCTTTTCTGAAAGGCGGCAGCGATTTCTTCGAATGTGACAGAATCAGGCAGCCTTGAGGGCCGAGCGAGCTTTTGGATCTTCGGTCTTCTCGCATACTCGGTCACTTCGAGTCTCACCAGAGAAGGCACGTCGTCCTTCTCGACATAGGGAATGAAGTCCCGGTAAATGTTGTACATCTTTGGAAGGTGGGGATTGATGAAGGGAGGGTTTGCCACGCACTGCACTGCTGGAAAAAGGCAATTATGGATCTGCCAGGCGTCCTCTCCTTTGGCGAGCGCCTCCTCGAAAAAGCCAAGCGCCTCAGCCATAGCGGAATTCTCTATCGCATGAAGAATATCGTTCATCTAAGAAAAAGTATATCACCGCGTGGCCGACTGCGATACCGTTCTTCCCTGCTTTTTTAATGGCTTGGCGATTCGTTCCAGGTCTGTAGCGAGCGGTGGATAATTTTTTTTAAAATAAGCGATACAACAAACATAATGGAGGCTTTGCAATGGGGCGGCGGCGTCAGTCGGTAACCGGGGATCTCTTTGATCAGCTGTTTGATGCACTCTTTGAGTTAACGGGGTTGTTCTGGCAAGTCGGTGCATACGGGATCTCGGACTGAACCGGCGGAATATATACGGCCATGCCTATTACTACTACCGTCAGCTTGATCGCTTTTATGCGAGCCTTTCGAGGAGCCTCGAGACAAAGAACCTCGCCCCTATCGTCAATTTCTCGCGCGAGGGCCTTTTCTTCTCCATGATGCTGGTTTACGAGGAGGGGCTCAAAAGTCAGCGTCGGGCGTTCCTATACGCAAGGAAGCGGGAATTCGGCGGCAGGACGCGGATCTTGAAACATCCGGTAGGCAAAAAGGAAGCGCGCTTCGGCGAGCTCCAGAAGAGCGCCGGCAGGAGTCTTTCAAAGCGCTCCCTCGTCAACTACCTGAACGCTTTCCTTCAGACCGGGATTGTGGAAAAGAGACCACGCGGCAGGGAAACGTACTACAGCCTCAAGCTGCACCCTCCGGAGGAAGAGAGGATACGGTCTCGGCTTGAGCGCCTCGGCAGCCGCCTGCCTTATATCCCTGAGGCTCTCATAGGCGTGATCCATCGGCCCAGTGAAGCACTGGCCGAGCATCAGGCAAAACCTAGCCTGCTTCACTAGCTGACAGTAAGTCACAGCGGCGGCGGTTTGACAAATTATGCGGAGTATAAGCGAAAAACGTTCACAACAAGACATCTCGGGAGTGTCTCCAAGACGAGACCTCCCCCCTTTTTTCGTTCCGGAATACAATTGCTGAATCTTCGGACATCTGTTGACACAAGGATGCCGAAAAATATAATATTTGACGTATTTCCTGCACAGGCCGCACGAATAGACGGTTAAGACAGGATTGTCGTCCGCACTGGGGCACTTTTTTGAGAGGCAGAAGCAGTTGAAAAATTTACTGTCATCCATTCGTCATAAATCGCAGGAACCTTCCCCGAAGTTCATGTTTCTTCCCTTTGCGATCATCCTTCTGGTCTCACTCGGGGTGTATCTCAACACCCTCTCTAATGGGTTCGTCTACGACGATAACGCGCAGGTATTGCAAAACGGTCTTATCCGGGACATCAGATACATACCCGATATATTCTCCGGTAGTGCACAAGCGTTTCTGAAGGGAATAACCTCGAACTACTACAGACCGCTGATGAATATGTTCTACATGCTAAGCTATTATCTCTTTGGTCTCAAAGCATGGGGCTTCCATCTGGTGAATATGGTCTTCCACGCCGCAAACTCCGTAATGGTTTTTCTCCTGGCCGAAAGGCTTATTGCTCCTTCAGCGGCCTGCGAAAATGGAGTCGACAATTCTCCGCCGTTACATTCCCGGGTTCCTGCCCTCATCGCTGCCCTGCTGTTTGCAACCCATCCGATCCATACGGAGGCGGTGTCGTGGATAGCGGGCGTACCGGACCTCACTTTTACCCTGTTTTGTCTCCTGTCCTTTTATCTCTATATCCGTTCGGAAAACCACTTTGGCTTCGGTTATCTCGGTTCTGTGTTTTTTTTCCTCGTCGCCGCGCTTTGCAAAGAAACAGCGCTCGTCCTCCCGATTATCATCATCACGTATGACTGCCTTTACGAAAAAGAGGAAAAGAATCCTGTTGCGCCCCTGAAAAGGGTGGGGCCGTATCTTGCGGTCGCCGGCGTATACTTTGTCGTGAGGCTGCATGCGCTCGGCGGCGTCGCACCCCTTACGCGGCATACCGAACTCAGTACATACCAGTATGTAATCAATATATTTCCGCTCTTCGCGGGGTACCTTGAAAAGCTCCTGCTTCCGATCCATCTCAATGCCCATTACGTCCTGCATCCCATCAGGTCGCTCTCCGAACCGCGGGGCCTCCTCGCCGTCCTTGTCACCGCGATTTTTATCGTCTGCTGCGTCGTAGCGATCAAGAAAAGCAGGGCAACGGCGCTGGGCTTCCTGCTGGTTTTGATCCCGCTTCTGCCGGTTTTCTATATCCGCGGCCTCGGGGAAAATACATTTGCCGAGAGATATCTCTATCTTCCCTCATTCGGGTTTGTACTTCTGGTGGGGTTGGCGATACGATGGGCCTCTGGCCGCTTCCCCAGGGCGGTTGCGGGGCTGCTCGTCCTTTGTATAGTATGTGCAGGTCTTTACTCCCTCGGAACTATAAGAAGAAACGCCGTCTGGAAGGACGACTATACGCTTTTTTCGGATACTGTGAAGAAATCTCCCGACGGTTTCATCCCGCATGACAAGCTGGGGAACGTCCTGCTCAGCAGAAACGAGACGGACAGGGCGATAGAACAGTTCAAGATTGCGCTGTCTCTTAACCTCGACGACCTTTGGGCCTATTCAGGATTGGGCAGGGCTTACCTCAGAAAGGGCATGTGGGACCAGGCGATCCAGGAGCTCCAGTTTGCACTGATGTTGAAGCAGGACACCCCCGAAGACCACTTCAACCTTGGGCAGGCATTCATGGGAAAGGGGTTGCCGGAGAGAGCGGCTGAGGAATACCAGGCCGCCCTGAACCTCAACCCGAGCTTTACTGCCGCACATTACTTCCTCGGGACCGCCTATGAAAAAATGGAATTAGCGGCCAAGGCCGCCCAGCAATACGCACTGTGTTCCCGACAGGACCCGAAAGCTGCCTATGACGAGTATAACAAGGGGCTCGACCTTTTCGATAAAGGGGCGCGGAAGGAGGCCATAGAACACTACCAGACAGCACTCAGGCTGGATCCAAATTTTGCCGATGCCCACAATAATCTGGGAACGGCTTACGGCTCATTGGGGGCCATAGACAAGGCCATCGAACAGTTTAGGATTGCGGTGAAACTAAAGCCGGACAACGAGGCGTACCGTCAGAACCTTGCGAAGGCCCGCCAAATGGAAAAAGCCGGGAGAACAAGTGAAGAGCGTTAGAAGTTCATTCGCCCTTACGAGTCGTACAGTGCTCAACAACTACACCGCGAAATAATCTCGCCGATAACCGTTACTGCGACAAATCAATAGACTTCCCGGTTACTCTTTGGCATTTATTAGTATCAGGTTTCCATCGCGCAGGCAACCTCCTCACAGGAATCGACGCGGGTTTCGAGGGGTCGAAACTATCGAATTCACCCCATAGCCTGACGTATCACCGGGACTCTTTGAATACCGTCTTCCCTGGAGAAATTTTAAAGGACGCTTTCGTCTGTGTGAAATGTCGGGAGAAACGTTCACTGAAAGCTGCCAAGAAGAAAATGATCGTCTCTCTCATGGAGCAGCGTGGATATTCGAGGACCTATCCTGGAGACAGCGGCCCCGGGAATGAACATCCCAGGGCCATGATTCAGCACCGGAGGGGCAGTAACGCTCTATTGGGCAGGGCTGAAAGAAACCTGCTTGACGACCATGTCGACTACCGGCAGCGCAGGAATCTCGGTGAGGCCATAGATTGTTTTCAGGTTGACACTTGCCGGTTCGGCCTCCAGCAGGGTGTCAGTCACACCCTGATCGGCCTCACGATAGCGAAGTTTGGCTTTAAAAGTAATCTTGCTGACCCCCTGGGGAACGTTTAACCCGTAATAGACGTCCTTATAGCCCCTGGGCGGGATGGTATCATGCCTGGAGAAAGAGGTGACCACCCATGGGTCGACCGCAAAATGAAAGTTCTTGCCCATCCCGGCGGAGTTGAATATGCGGGTATTTTCGGGTAAATGACCTCGTGAATCAATCGTGCCGCTGGTCATGATGACATTCCCTTTTTCATCCTCAGCAGTGACTTCCAGCCACATTTGACGAATATTTGTCAGTGAAGTGGGCAGGTTGTGGCCGGCGCGGATATTTTTTACCCTGATTCTTATTTCATCCAGCTTGCCGTTGCTGTAAAGAGGCGAAATCTCCAGATCGGCGGCGGACTGAAGCCGCTTCACAGCCATGTCGTATTTATATTTAAAGTTATAGGCCATCGTGTCATGGCCGGCCTTTTTTGCCGCTTCAGCGGATAGATAGTAAAGGAAATAGTTGGCCCCGTTGAAGAAATGGCGGTATTCATCCCGCTTAGGCTTATAAAAATCGTCTGCTACGCGCAAGAAAGTTGGGAAATCGACCATGTGGCAGTCCTGACAAAGGATATCCTTCTGTGCATAGGCACCGTGCTTCCATTCGAGATAGGTCGATTCAAGCGGGAAGTGAGCGTCGTAGTGGTAGACGTCGTGACAGCCTGCGCAGAGCTCGGCCTGAAGATGAAGCGGAGATTCAACGCACTTGTGAAACCCCATGCCGCAATTTTCGGAAGGTTTGAAGGGACCACGCTTTATCAGCACTACGCCGTCTTTGGTTTCCACTCCAGGCGTGAGAATGAAGGAGCCGTTTTCCGGCTCGTGAGAAGGAGTCTGCCAATGGGTTGTGCCGCTGATGGAATGACAGATATCGCAGGACACGCCGTTGCTCGCCATGGGACTCAGGCCTGCGATGCCGGGCTTCTTGATCTCGCCCGTAACCATCCCAGCAGGGGAATGGCATCCTTCGCACTGGCGGGCGATATCCTCTCCCGCCGCCTTAAAGGCCCTGTTCAACTCGCCCTGATAGATCGGATCCTGAAAAGCAAGGGAATGAAGCGAACCGATCCATTCGTCATACTGGTCGGGGTGACAGCCTTTACAGACTTCGGGTGAGGTGAATTGCGCGTTCGACTTGTTCCACCTGATCAGAGAGGGATAGTAAGGGTAAAGGTCGTGGTTCACGTTAAAGACCTTGGAAGCTGCAAAGGTAGTGCATGGGGAAAATCCGAGCGCCAATACCACGATAATAAATGACCACATATTCACAGAGCGTTTCACAGGAAAAACCTCCTTCGCCACACGGCGGTAGTAGCTTTCTTACAACCAAGTTATCAAATTTGTCAGAGATGTCAATTCACCTCCAACTATATGACGACGCGCTATTGCCGGCGAAAGATTAATTTCCTGTGCGCCCGAGCCGGGCCACATCCGCTGCCGGACATCCCATGTTCCAGCCATCTGCCGAATTAGTAAGGAAATAGAATTATCACCAGCCTGCGCTTTCTTGGCATGGTCAGTGATGGCAGGAACGGTTGTGGTCAAGACACTCGCAACTAATAAAGAGAGAACGCCCGCAGATAGACGAACACGTTTCATTCTCATACCTTTCTCCTCGTGGTTTCTGCCTTGTATATTTTTCCCTGATTCTCGTCCCGCTTCTGATGCTGACGTATCATTCAGGCAGCAGTGAATCGCGCCAATCTTTGATCACGAACGATTTCACTAATCCCTCAAGGATGAACGGATCCTCCCTCGAAAAGGCCTCGGCGTCTTCCCTCGTCTTGAAGATGGCCATGTTCCCCCCGTCCGTAAACGGTCCTATGCCCAAGACAACGCCGCGCGCAATGAATTTATCTACGACCACCTTGTGGCGCGGATAAACCGCCATGATCGCATCCCTGCTGGCGCCCGACGACTCACCGATGATGACAGCTTTCATGAGATTCCTCCAGAGTCCGATAATAATTTACACCCTTTATAATCTTTTGAGAAGTGCGTATTCCAGGAAGGAACTGAAAAATGTTTACATGCTTCTGACGATTTTTTAAAGGCGTAATAGAGGATATAACATGCCTTTTGAGATAAGGAACCCGAGAGACTGCTTATTCCGGTGAAGCCTACCATCCATTCCGCTGCAAATCTGCCACCTATTCCGGGAATATTGCCAGTCTGTCGGTTACTGAACCTCTTCGCGCAGCTGTAATATTACAATGCTTGGCCCTTGCCGGGCTGCCCTTGAAGAAGAAAGGTCTCGGGATACTTTCCCCCTGCCAAATATTTTGAACGAGCCGAAATCCTTATACCAGCCGCCATCCGGGGCTTCCGGCTCAGATTCTCGCCAGAGTTTCAGCTGGTAGACATCCTCAGCGGTTATTTAACGCTCCCTTCGCCTGCCAAAGAGATGCTCGCGAAGAGCTGGAGGAAGATTGGTCCACTGAATTATTGGCACTCATTCTCCGAAGGTCATTCGGGCGAGTCGTTCTTTCAATTCCTGCTGTTCTTTCACGTCAGTTGTTTTGCTTAGCCGATCAGCCAATTCAAGGAACTTGCGCCTCTCCTCTTCTTTTGTTCGAGTTGAAGGGCGGAACAAGAAGCGAAAAGTCGAGAGGGCCGCGACTACACATCTGACAGAAGAGTCCAATTCTCGCCTACGAGTCCTGAGGCCATGGCTCAAAAAGGGCGGCAAGGGGATATAATATTAGCAGGACATAAGATATCGTCGGCTTACCGGCATATTTTCTTAATCACACCGGAGGTGAGACATGAGGGCGATCTGGAAAGGTCACATACGGTTCTCCTTGGTGACGATACCCATCAGCATATACAGCGCCGTGGACACGGACGAGACGATCAGTTTCCATCTGCTTCACAGGGACGACCACGGTCCGGTGGGCTACGATAAGCGCTGCAAGAAATGCGGCAAGGTCCTCTCCGGCGACGAGATCGTCAAAGGCTACAAATACGAGCCCGACCGGTACGTGATCGTAGAGAAGGAAGACTTCGACAGGATAAACCTCAAAAGCACGAAAATCATCGAGATCGAAGGGTTCATCGACGCAAAGGAAGTGCAGCCAACACTGTATGACACCCCTTACTACGCCGGACCCGACGGACCCGTTGCCGTCCAGGCATACTCCCTCCTGGCAGCCGCACTGAAGGAGACCGGGAAGGTCGGCATCGGGAAAGTCGTGCTTCACGACCGGGAGGATGTGGTGATGATCGCATCGCATGAAGATGCGGTGGTCCTCTACAAGCTCAGATCGCCTGCAGAGATCAGGGGCGTCAACGAGATTCCCGAGCTCGAAAGAAAGTCAGTGGACAAGGAGGGGTTGAGACTGGCGCGGAGCCTTGTCGACTCCATGACGACGACGATAGACAGGATCGATCTGACGGACAGGTACCACGATGCCCTGAGGGCAATGATCGGGGCAAAGATTGCAGGCAGGGAGATCGTTACGGTTGAAGAGGAAGAGAAACCCGCAGTGGACATCATGACGGCCCTGAGGCAGAGCATAGAGCAGGCAAAGCTTCAGAAGAAGCCGATGGAAAAAGCGCGGGGAAAGAAAAGAGCGGCGGCGGCGAAAGAGGCGAAGGGCAAGGCAAAGGCGGGTTAATCTTTTTATGGTCACCGGTCTCAGCGGAGGCGGGCAGCTTTAAGGTAAAATAATCCATGGGCAAAATTATACGGTTCCCTGCAAAAAGACCTTCGAAATTCGGTTTCGAGAGGGTCAGAAAGCGCAGGAAAAGGAATTCGGACCAGCTGAATCTTTTTTCCTCAAAGGCGGAAATCATACGTTTTCCAGCCGGCGTCAGCCCTTTTGAAGAGGCATTGCTGCTGGACGAGCACGATGACACCCGGGCCGGTGATTCTTACCGGAAGGCGATCTCGGAGGGCGACTTCGTGGCCGATGCCTACTGCAACCTCGGCATCATCGAGTCCGGGGCCGGGAGAGTGACAAAGGCATTCGACTGTTTTGCGAAATCATTGGAACACAACCCGAGGCATTTCGAATCGCATTACAATCTCGGAAACCTTTATTTCGAGGAAGACAACCTGCGTCCGGCGCGGATGCATTACGAGCTGGCAGCGGAAATCGACCCCGGCTTCCCGAATCTCTTTTTTAATCTCGGCCTCGTCCTCGCCCTTCTGGGAGAAAAGAAAGCCGCGCTCGATGCCTTCGTCAGATATCGCCTGATAGCGCCCCCGGAGGAGCGCAGAAACGTCGACGATCTGATAAGCGGACTCAGGAAATCACTGCCGGCGGCAGGCGAAAATGCCGCACCATAACTCCCCTCCGGACCTCCCGCGCCCATTATACCGTCATCGGGACGGCTTGACCTCTTTAGAGGCGGGTCCCCCCTTCTCGCGGGCCGCCTCCTTCCGGTAGGCGCTCAAAACATCGGTGAGCGATACGTAGTACGAGGCCGCGCCGATCAGCTGACTCACCTGCGAGCGGTCCAGCTCCGTGCGGACGTGGTCCGATACCTCCGCCATTACCAGACGCACTCCCCTCTCCTTCATAAAGAGCGCAATCGAGCGAAGCGTGACCGCGGCGGAGAAATCAACGTCGTCGACCGCTCCCGAGTCGATGCAGAACCACCGCAGCTCAGGCATGGCCCCTTTGACTAGCCCGGTGACCTCGCGGTACAGCTGATCCGTGTTTGCATAGTACATTGCATGCGTGAACCGATACACCATAAGCCCGGGCTCAAGCTGTTCCCAGGCGTATACCGGCAGCGGTCGCAGGTTGCCTTTCTCGTCCGCCTTGATCACCGCATTTTTGGGTCTGTAGCCGTGGCGCGTGTGGGCGACGAGAGAAAGGAACATGGCGACGACAATGCCCTGCCCCACGCCGACAAAGATCACGATCAGGGAAGTGATCAGGGCGACCCAGAACTCCCACGGACGCTCGAAAAAGATCCTCCGCATCCCGCTGACGTCGATCATCTCGATGCCGATCAGAAAAACCACTGCGGAAAGTACCGCGCTCGGCATATAGGAAAGAGGACCCGTCAGGAACAGAAGCACCATCAACACGATGAGGCCGGCCGTGACTTGGGAAAGCTGGCTAAGACCGCCGGCGCTCTCGACCATCTGCGTCTTGGTCGGACTGCCGTTTACGACAAACGCCCCCGACAGTCCCGCGCCGATGTTCGCCAGGCTCAGGCCCAGCAGATCGCTGTTTTCGACGAACCGCTCGTTGTGCCGCGACGCATACCACCTGGAGGTAGCGGCGCTCTGTGCCACGATGACCACAAACATGGCAAAAGCGGTCGGCTGCAGTCTCTCTACCAGGCCCCAGTCCCAGTGAACCCCGGGCAGGGCGATTGCGGGCAATCCCCCCGGTATCGAGCCGAGCACATGGACGCCGTGCTCGCTGAGGCGGAACATCGAGCTGATGACAATGGAGCAGACCACCGTGATCAGCGCCCCCGGAATTTTTCTGGACATTCTGCCCGCGGCAACTATGATCAGCAGCACCGCGACAGAGACTGCAAGGTCATAGGAGTTGATATTCGCGATCTGCCGCACATCACTTATGATCTTCCCGATCGGGCCGTGACCGCCCCCTGCAAGGCCGAGCATGCCGGAGATCTCACCGAGTGCGACCTGGACCCCGACGCCGGTGAGAAAGCCGACAAGCACCGTGCGCGACAGGAAATCTGCAAGGAACCCCAGCCTGACAATGCGCGCCAGAAGAAGCAGGGCCGCGCACATCAAAGCGAGCAGGCCGGCATAGCCCGCCCACTGAGCCGAGCCTGGAGCGGCCATTCCAGTGAGTCCTGCAAAGAGGATCGCGGCGGTGGCGGAATCCGCAGCCACAACAAGATGTCGGGAGGAACCCAGAAATGCAAAAAGGATCATGGGGATAAGCATGGTGTAAAGGCCGGTGATCACGGGCATGCCGGCTATCTTCGTATAACCCATTACCTCGGGGATGGCGAGGGCCGCCATAGTAATGCCGGCGAAGATGTCCGCCGGTACCTGAGACCGTCCGACGGGCAGGATCCCACGAAAGACAGGCGGCTCCTTTTCAGGCTTTGTCATGGAATCGATCGCGGCGCAGACGACTGTCAATCGCCAACGCCTTTAGAGGGTATTGTCTGACCGGTTTTTCCATCGTCGCATCCGGCTCCTGCCGTAACGGGAACTCATATTAGCAGCAAAGAGACCGCATTGTCAACGGAGGCAGTTTACGGCCGGACCGCAGAGGGCGAAGAGAATTAACATCATAGGGGTCAGGGCCGGAAATCTCCGTGACCTCCGCCGTGAAAATATTTTGGTTCCGGCTTTGCCGGCTCAGGGATTATAATAAACGGATGAGGAGTCGTTATGTTTGATTCGGGAGAACTGTTACTAATCGCGCTGGTGGCCTTTCTGGTTTTCGGACCGAAGAGGCTTCCCGAGTTGGCCCGCACGCTCGGCAAGTTTATATACGAAATCAGGGAGGGGATGCGCAACGCCACCGTCGAGATGAAAAAGGAGTTCGAGCAGATCGAAAAGAAGGACGAGGGGAAAAGCGCCGGGCTCACCGGGGATGATGATGTCCCCGGGAAAGATACGGCTGACCCCGGAAAGCCTGAAGACAGCCGATAGTCCCCGGCGTTCCGTCAGTGGGGAAATTCCATATGCCGTATGATCTTGCCCTGTACGAGGTAGATGACCATTTCTGCGATATTGGTCGCGTGGTCTGCGAAACGTTCGAGATACTGGGCCACGAAACTGATCTTCATCGCCCGTGACACCGTGCCGGAGTCGTGGGACATGAAGGACGCCAGCTCCTGCAGCACCTCGTGCTTGAGGTCGTCGACCTCGTCATCCCTCATGATGACGTCCATCGCGAGTCTTTCATCCCTGCTCACGAAGGCGTCCAGCGCGTCTCTCGACATGCCGCTTGCGATTGCAGCCATCCTCGGAATGTCGATATAGGGTTTGAGAAGGGTCTCTTCGTTGAGCTCAAGCGCCCGCTCCGCTATGTTCACCGCCAGGTCGCCCATCCGCTCGAGGTCGGTGGTGATCTTCATCGCGGTGGTGATGAAGCGGAGGTCGCTCGCCTTCGGCTGGCGAAGCGCTATCAGCCTGATCGCCTCCTCGTCGATCTCCACGTCGAGGGCGTTCACCTGGTGGTCCCTTTCAATGACGCCCCTGGCGAGTTCGCTGTCCCTCTCCACAAGAGAACGCACCGAGTTCCTTATGGCCTCCTCCACCATGGCGCCTATCTTCAGCACCTTTTCCTTTAACCGCATAAGTTCTTCGTCGAAGAGAGACATTTATCCAAACCTCCCCGTAATATAGTCCTCAGTGAGTTTTTCAGAGGGCGCAGTAAAAATCCTGTCGGTCACGTCGAACTCGATCAACTCCCCGAGCATCAGAAAACCGGTCCAGTCGGATATCCTTGCCGCCTGCTGCATGTTATGGGTAACTATAATGATTGTGATCTCTTTTTTCAAGTTCACCGCAAGCTCCTCTATCTTCGCCGTCGATATCGGATCGAGGGCCGACGTCGGCTCGTCGAAGAGCAGGACCTCGGGATCGACAGCAAGCGCCCGCGCGATCACGAGCCTCTGCTGCTGCCCCCCTGAAAGTTCATAGGCGCTTGCGGTCAGCTTGTCCTAGACCTCGTCCCAGAGCGCTGCGTGACGAAGGGCGTTTTCAACCCTCTCGGAAAGCGCGGCCCTCTTTTTTAGCCCCTTCAGCCTGAGGCCGTAGGCGATGTTGTCGAAGATCGACATAGGGAAGGGAGTAGGCTTCTGAAAGACCATGCCGATGCGGCTCCTGAGGTTGATGCGGTCGGTGTCCTTCGAGAGGATATCCCCCCCCTGGAAAAGGATGCGGCCTTCATACCGGTGTTTCGGATAGAGGTCGTGCATCCTGTTGAAGCACCTGAGAAGCGTTGTCTTTCCGCACCCGGAGGGGCCAATGAGCGCCGTGACCGTATTTTTGCGCACCTGAAGATTGATCTTCTTCAGGGCATGGATATCGCCGGAATAATAGAAGTCGAGGTCCTTCACCTCGATCTCGATCGTATCGCTCACTACTTGTACCTCCATCTGATGATTAGTCTTCCCGCAATTGTAATGACGAGTATGAAGGCGGTGATCACGAAGGACGCGGCCCACGCCTGCGCATGCCAGTTGTCATAGGGGCCCATAGCGTATTGGAATATGCTTACCGTAAGAGATGCAATGGGGCCCTTCATGTTCGTCGAGTAAAAGGAATTATTGAACGAAGTGAACAGAAGCGGCGCCGTCTCTCCGGCAACGCGTGCGATCGAAAGAAGGATTCCGGTCAGGATGCCCGTCGCTGCACCCCTGTATACAATCTGGACGATCACCTTGTAATACGGCGCTCCGAGTGCGAAGGCCGCCTCCCTGAGCGTCCACGGGACGAGGGTGAGCATATCCTCCGTCGTGCGCAGCACCACGGGTATCATGATGATCGCCAGCGCGACGGCGCCCGCCCAGCCGCTGAAGTGGCCCATGGTTTTCACCATTATCGCGTAGATGAACGTACCTATAACAATGGATGGGACACTCACCATGATGTCCGAAAGTACGCTCACTATCCGCGAGATCCTTCTGCCGTGGGCATATTCGGCAAGAAACGTTCCGCCGAGGACGCCGATGGGGACACCGATCAACGTGGCCGCGCCCGTGATCAGCAGCTGGCCGACGAAGGCGTTTCGCAGTCCCCCTCCCTCCACGCCGGCGGGCACAGGGTCGCTCGTAAACAGGGAGGGCGTCATGGCCCTGATGCCGTGGACAAGCACGTCGCCGAGTATGAAGACAAGCCAGAACAGCCCCAGGAACGCCGCGAGAGTGCTGAGCGTGAGTGCTGACATCCCTTCGAGTTTCCTGATCCGCTCCCTTGTCATCTCGAATGCCTCCTGCCGGCCCTGAGCAGGAAATACCTGGCCACGGCGAGGGTGATGAAACTCATGACAAAGAGCACGAGGGCGAGATAGAAGAGCGACGACAGGTAGATGTCCTTGTCCGCCTCGGCAAACTCGTTTGCGAGGGTGACGGTGATGGTGGCGGCGGCGTCGAGGAGCGAGGAGGTTATCTTATGGTTATTGCCGAGGACAAAGGCGACCGCCATCGTCTCTCCGAGGGCCCTGCCTAACGAAAGGACGATCCCCCCGAAGACGCCGAGCTTCGAATATGGGATGACCACGTTTTTGACGACCTCCCATTTCGTTGCGCCGAGCGCATACGCCGATTCCTTTACCACCGGCGGGGTGAGGTTGAAGGCGTCCCTCGATATGCTCGCGGTAAACGGGATGATCATTATGCTCAGGATGAGGCTGGCCGTCAACATGTCGATCCCCATCGGCGTGCCCTGGAAGAGCACCGAGACAAGCGGGATATGCCCCGTGATCTTCTGCAGAAAGGGCTCGATGTCGTTACTCATGATCGGGGAGAGAACAAACAGCCCCCACATGCCGTAGATGATGCTCGGGATGGCTGCAAGCAGCTCTATCGCGACACCGACCGTTCCCTTGATAAAGTCGGGTGCGATCTCGGTAATGAAGATGGCGATGCCGATAGCGACGGGTATTGCGAAGAAGAGGGAAAGCGCCGTCGTGACGATCGTTCCGAATATGTTAGTTGCAGCGCCGAAGGATTCCTTCACGGGGTCCCAGTCCGTCGACGTGAGGAATTTGACCACCCCGAACCGGTGGATCGCGAGGGAAGACTCGGAGATCAGGACATACAGAATCCCGACAATCAGGACGATAACCGTAAAGGACGCCATTGCAGTAAGTGACGAAAATACGAAATCAACGGGGTCCTTCTTAGCAGTCCGCGCCAATAGAGCTGCACCTCTCCTTTAATGATTTCTATGTCCGCATCGGCAACTCAAGGCCGTAATAACCATCTTCACCTCCCGTAAGGGCGTATTGCCATCCGCCCCTGCAAGTCAGTGAAGCGGCCCCTCTTGGGGATTCGCCTCGGCGAATCCGCCTGTGTGCGGAAAGAGGGGCGCCGGAAGAGTTACTGCAAGCCGTTCGCCTTCCAGTATGCTCTGATCTTGTCCTTCAGGGACTTCGGGAGGGGGACGTAGATCAGTCCCTTTGCCGTGCTGTCGCCGTAACTGAAGGCCCAGTTGTAAAAGGCTACCACTTTTTTGTTCGACGCGGTCTTTTCCCTGGCCAGGAGGATGAAGGTCGCTCCGGCTATCGGCCAGGCATGTTTGCCGGGGGCGTTGACGAGCCAGAGGTCGAAATCCTTTTTCGGGTCGAATCTGGCTGTGGCAGCGGCGTCCTCGAAGCCCTCGAAGCTCGGGGCCACAAAATTGCCCGCAGGGTTCTTTATAAGCACGTAAGCCAGTTTATTCTGGACCGCGTAGGCGAACTCAACGTATCCGATAGAGTCGGCCGCCCTCTTCGTGTAGTTCGAAACCCCCTCGTTGCCCTTGCCGCCGATTCCTACGGGCCAGTTTACTGAAGTGCCTGCTCCGACCTTTTTCTTCCACGCCGGGCATGCGCCGCTCAGATAGTTGGTAAAGATGGCGGTCGTACCTGAACCGTCCGACCTGTGGACAACGGTGATCTCATGATGCGGCAGACTTGTTCCAGGATTCAATGACCTGATCTTCGGGTCGTCCCAGTTTTTTATTTCTCCGAGATATATTTTACAAACGGCCTCGGAATCGAGCTTCAGCGCGCCCGGCCTTACCCCCGGGATATTCACGACCGGAACGACTCCACCTATGACCGCGGGAAACTGGAAGAGCCTGTTCTTCCTGAGCTGCTGCGGAGAGAGCGGCGCGTCCGAGGCGCCGAAATCGACGGTCCTGTCGGTGATCTGCCTTATGCCGCCGCCCGATCCGATGGACTGATAGTTGAGCTGCACGCCGGTCACCCTGTTGTAATTGTAGGCCCAGGCAGAATATACGGGATAGGGGAAAGTGGCCCCGGCGCCGTTCAGGACAGTCGCCGCATCCGCATGGGCAAAGGGTATAAACAGCACAGCCGCCATGATCAATCCGGTAAACAGTTTCATCTCTCTCTCCTTTCGGGAAATTCTTCTATTAGGATACGTATCCGAATGTTACAATTGTGTTACAAACAGGTTAAATTTCTCTTACGACCCTTTTCATTTTTATCTTATCAGCATACGGCGGGCTTTGCGCCTCTCTAATCGGGAGGGGTCCTACACGAATATCTTCACCGTCGTCCCCCGGCCCTCGACGCTCTCTATCTTCATCTCCCATCCATGGGCCTTCACGAGGTGCTTTACGATCGCAAGCCCGAGCCCCGTGCCTCCGAGCTTCCTCGACCGCGCAGGGTCGACCCTGTAGAACCGCTCACCGAGCCGTGGAAGATGCCTTTTCGGCACTCCCATGCCGGTATCCCTGACAAATAGATACCCCCTTCCCTCCTCTTCGGCAGAGCCGACTGTAACGCCGCCCGACTCCGTAAACTTTATCGCGTTGTCAATGAGGTTGGTAAGAATCTGGCTTAGCCTGTTCCTGTCGGCAAAGACCTTCCGGAGGTCCGGATGGACGGATATTTCCAGGGAGAGCTGTTTTCCCGCGGCCTTCTCATGAAGCAAGGCGATAACGCTTTTCAGCGCATCCTCGACATCGACATCGCCCTTTTCAATCCTGATTACGCCGAGCTCGATCTTCGAGATCATCATCAGGTCATCTGCGAGCGAGTTCATCCTCTCGCTGTTGGTCCTTATCATACCCAGGAACCTCATCGCGTTTTCCCTGTCGTCTATCGCGCCTTCCAGGAGCGTGTCGGCGAACCCCTGGATGGCGGTGATGGGGGTCTTTATCTCGTGCGAGACGTTCGCGACGAAGTCCTTTCGTATCTGTTCCAGCCGTTTCATCTGGGTGATGTCGTGGAAGACGGCGATGAAGCCCGACAGCTCGCCGCCTTTTCGGAAAAGAGGCGACACCTTCACGGACAGGTATTTCTCCCCGGGGTGATCGAGTCTGAATTCGGCGGTGCCCGGAACGAGTTTTCCCCTCACCTCGTCCATCAGGTCTGAAAATTCATAGCTCCTCACCGCCTCGATGAACTGCTTGCCCGCGAACCCGACATCTCCGAAGAAATCCTTCGAGGAGGTGCTTGCAAGCAGTACCACACCCCTGGCATCGATGATGAGGAGCGCATCCGGCACGCTCCTGAGGATTTCGTTCAGGCGCTTCCTTTCCTCTTCGCTTCTGCCGATCACCTCCTGCAGCTCTTCGGACATGGTGGTGAGGTTCTCCGAGATCTCCGTGAATTCACCTGCATTCTTGAGGAAAAGCCGCTTGTCTATCTCCCCCTTTGCAAGGGACCGCGAAAAATCGGCTATCTGGTGGAGCAGCCGCCTGAGGTGGTCGATCTGCCAGACCGAAAAAATTCCCGTAGCCAGAAGCACCAGAATGACGATCATGATGATCCTCAACCTCAGGACGTCCACGGAACTGTCCACCTGTTTCAGAGGGATCGCAAACCTGACGAAGCCGGCTGTATCGCCGTTTTTAATCACCCTCTTTGCGACATAGAGGAAATCATATCCCAGCGTATGACTGTGACGGACCGAGGAGCCGGTATCGTAGAGGAGCGATTGCTCGATCTCGGGCCTGTGGGCATGGTTTTCCATCTGAGAGGAATCCGTGTTGGAGTCGCCGATGACCGTCCCGTCGGCCCTGATGACGGTAACGCGGGCGCCGGTCTTTTCTTTCAGCTGCCTGCAATAATCGTCGATGTCCGCCCTGGAGAAGTCGATCCCGCCAGCGACGAGGCTGATCTCGACAGCGAGATTTTTTCTGAGGCCCTCGAGATAATTTTCCCTGACCGTATCGGTAATATAAAACTCGGTAAAGAAGGCGGCAAGGAGCATCACCACGGCGTAAAGCAGAAAGATCCTCCTGAAGATCCTTCTTTTCACAGGGACGACTCCACGTAGTATCCGACACCCCTTCTGGTCTTGACGTACCTCGGATCGGCGGGATCGTCCTCGATCTGCGTCCGAAGCCTCCTTATGTGCACGTCCACGGTCCTTGGCTCGACGAACGCCTCGTCCTTCCAGACCGCGTCGAGGAGCTGCCCGCGGCTGAAGACCTTTCCCTTCCTCTCGACGAGGTACAGAAGCAGCCTGAACTCGGTGGCGCTGAGGTCCAGCGGCTTGTCTCTCTTGGAGACGGAATAGGTTTCACTGTCGATCACGAGGTCCCCGATCCGGATAACCTTTCCTTCAGGCTGCTTCTGCGCAGCCCTCCGCAGGACGGCCTTTACGCGGGCGGCAAGCTCACGTGGACTGAAGGGTTTTGCGATGTAGTCGTCGGCGCCGATTTCGAGGCCAAGCACCCTGTCGACCTCTTCTCCTTTTGCGGTGACCATGATTATCGGAAGGCCTTCGGTCTTCGGGTCGTTTCTGAGAATCCGGCAGAGTTCCATGCCCTGGATGCCCGGCAGCATGAGGTCGAGCATGACGAGGTCGAAGCTCTCTTGCCTGATCCTCCGAAGGGCCTCTTCTCCGTCAGAGGCGGATGCGACCTCTAACCCCTCTTTCCGGAGATTGTAGGAAACAAGTTCCACGAGATCGGGCTCGTCGTCGACGACGAGTATCTTCTTTGCGCTCACACTATACTTATATCATTAGAAGAAACAAACATGCAATCACGAATCACATCCCAAATCCCGATATAGAAATTCTCAAGCATCTTTCTGAGCGGTCGAGGAGACAGTTTTTAGACGCTTGACAGCATTGTTATCGAGTCAGCCCCTTCAATCTCCTTTTTGGAGAGCAGTACGTTCACCACTCGGGCGATATTTGCTTCGTTGAAGCGCACCACTCCCACTGTTTTCATCCATCTCGAAAATATTCGTTGCATTCATCCGTCGAGAACCAGACTCATTTCGAAAATACTCTTTCTTATCTC
>JBJKSM010000065.1:0-4852 GCA_046704045.1 Thermodesulfovibrionales bacterium
ATGCAGCCAGCCTGAAAGAGAGATTTATTTCCCCTCTTTTTCGATGTATTCCCCGTATTCAGAGGCATCCATGAGATCAGTCACCATATCGGCGCTGTCGAGTTCTACAATGGCTATCCACCCCTTCACGTAAGGATCAGTGTTAATGATTTCCGGTGCTTCGGAAAGCTCTCCGTTGACACTTATTATCCTGCCGCCGACGGGAGCGATCACAGGAGACATTGACTTTGTCGATTCGATTTCGGCCATCGCGCTATTCGCCTCTACTATCGTACCTACTTTCGGAAGGTCGATATACACTATATCGCCGAGGGAGTCCTGTGCATAATCTGTGATGCCGATCGTCCCCTTTTCACCAGAGACTTTCACCCACGCATGTTCTCTGTGATATCTGATGTCTTCAGGATTCATTGCATTCTCCTTTTAGAAATGTATTAGGTTCTAAAATTCGTATCTTATCTGAGAATAAATATTGTCGTCATCCGCCAGCTGCCCGAACATGGTCGTTCTGCTTCTGCCGCCGAAGATGTTAGCCCCCACGGCGGCCCAGATATGGTCGGAGAAGTTGTATTTGATTTCCGGAATGAGCATATAATCGCCGTCGGAAGGGCTGAAGAAGGAAAAGAATGACAGTCTCAACGTCTGGTTTTTGAGAAACTGGGTGAGTCTCAGGGTGCACAGGTCGTGCAGCCTCTTTTCCTTCGGAAACCCCTGCGGAAGGGTATTCACATATTCCGAATATTCATGCATATATTCGGCATAGTACTGCACCTCTGCAGTAAAGTCCTCCCATAACTGCTTTTGATAGCCGACTAGAAACCTTGTCTGGGAATTCGGGATGATCGGGTTCGTGCCGCTTTCGTCCTGTCTTGAATCGTAGTACCCCGTCTCGAGGCTCAGCACGCCGTCCAGCACATTTCCCTGTGCGCTTGCGCCGTACTCGGATAGTTTTGGGAAAAAGAACATCAGCAGCGTCGGCGACGAAGGATTGTCGGGCATCACAGCAGGCAGTCCGAAGAAACCGCGGTATGCATATAGCGAGACGTCGAACCCTCCTATTTCCCGATATACGCGGAGAGCGAACTGCGTATTGTCAAGTGTCGTAGCAGGTTCTTTCTCAGTTCTGGCCACGTTGCCGGGGAAAGGATCAAAGAGCCAAAACGTTGACGGATCGGGGAACGTATCTTCTGTAAAGAAAGGTATTGCAACAAATTCGAACGAGGCGAATCCGGGATAAAGTCCGATCTTTGCGGCGTCGACACCCTTCTTTAAATATTCAAGAGGCCTGCCGGAAAAAAAAGCCGCCCAGTCCTTCGGGAAAACATCGTTGATGAAGAGGAGATCGCCAACGCCCCAGGTGATCACCTGCCTGCCGACCCTTGCATCCCACTTGTTCGCTGTGTAGTCGACATAGCCTTCTCTCAGTTCGGAATCCCATCTCTGGTCGATATGATCGTACCATCCGTCTGCCTTCACGAAGACGTGAAAAGGGTCCTTTGATGCTTCAAGTTTCAGCTGAAGTCTCTCCTCCGCGAGCTTGAAATTGCCGCCATCGGGATTGGGTTCTGCAACATCAAGGGAATAGTTTCCCTGGAGGAAGCCGTGCAGAGAGATATCGGCGGCATAAGCATTGAGAAGAAGAAGTTGGGTCATCAAAAAAACAATGAGACTCAGGAAACGGACTGATCTGATGCCCCGCGAGTTCGACATTTTCTCTGTCATCTCGGGCCCTCCGGGGATGACTTCTTCGCCAGGATACAGACGAACCCCGCGCCTTCACTGAACCGTCCTTCTGTCGCCTCGTCATACGGCTCCTGAGAAGGGGGCTGTAACAGAGTCGAAGTGCGTAGCCTGATGGACATTCCTGCGTCAGACAGCATTGTCGATATATCCTCCATACTATAAAATCTAGCTTCTTTGTATATCGGGTGGCCTTCACCCTTTTTTTTCACATAGAGTGTTCCCCACGGGCTTTCTCTGTTGATAAAGCCCAAGATAAGGCCCCCGTCCTTCTTTAACACCCTCTTTGCTTCCTTCAGAACCGTCACAGGATCTTCCACAAAACAAAGGGTGAAAATGATAAATACACATCCAAAAGATTCATCGGCGAACGGAAGATCCTCGCCGACCCCCCGTGTTACCGATATGCCGCGTCTTGCAGCAATAGCCAGCGCCGCCGGAGAGGGATCTATCCCCAAGTCTATCTCCAGTTCCTTGGCAAACCTTCCCGTCCCGACGCCTATCTCAAGGAACGGTTTGCGGAGGTCATTCATCAGAGGTCTGATCGCGGCGACTTCCATCCTGAAAAGAACTCCGCCTTTCGGACTGTCGTACCAGCGGTCGTATGCTTCTGCGAAGGAATCAAAACCTTTGCCAGAACTCATCATTCGATCCACTTCCTGGGCGGCTGCTTGAGAAATCTCTCGGAGAAAAGGCTGTTGCTTATGCCGACGTTATAATCAGTTTTGCTGTAGGAAACCGCTGTCTCATGGCCGCTCTGAAGGTTTTTCATCGTCCTTTTCGTAACCGTCGGAAAACCCTTTATCGTCCTGATTTCATCCGCGGTGAATACCTTGTACTGCTCTCCTCGGCGATCGTAGTATTCTTCTTTTAGCGGCAGGTAGTCGGCCTTGTCTATCCATGAAACCTTATAGCTGTATTCCATGTCGCCCGCCTTCGGAACGCTCTTTACGACATAGCAGTCCCTGCCGCCGTATTTTTCCTCTTTTAAGAGGCTGTGGTTGTCTTCCGCAAGGTCCCTTCCGGAAACATCCTCATAGGTGAAATCCGAGCCGACGAAGCTCGAATACTTGTCCTTAGCCGCAATCCTTCTCACCATGTTAATCGCCGGAACAAAGAGCCACCTGTCGGCGTCCCTTCCGGGGTATTTGTAGACCATGAACGTCATGTCCCTGACGTCGGCCGGCCGGAAGAAATAGATGAAATATTTCTGCTCCCCTCCGGCAGGCCCGAAGTTTTTCCTGAGCATGGCCATCTCCCTTATTCTTTCCTGGCCGCTGCTGCTTATGAGTTTCATTACTACCCGCGCCTTGAAGTCCTTTCCGGGATACAGGAAGGCCGCCTGCGATTTCTGCATTATTTCATCCGCTGTCATAGCGAATACCTGCCCCGGGATGAGCAGCAGGGCCAACAATAATAGATACTTTTTCATCTGAGCCTCCATCTTGATTTGATATGGTTTTTTATGCGATTTTTTGTCCCTTAAACAGCCATCCCTGCAGCAGGGTCACGAGAGCTGGCAGGTAGATCAATGTCATGATCGCGCTTAAAAGCATCATGCTCACGATGAATGCGCCGACGGTGACATACGGTGTCAGCGGCGCAAAAATCATCACCGCAAAGGAGGCCGCAAAGAGAATGGCATTTCGCATTATTCCCTTCCCCGGACGGCCAGCTGTCCAGAGCAGGGCATCGGACAATGACTCGCCGGGCGCTTCCTTCAGTCGCTGCCGAAGGCGGCTCACAAAGTGAATCGCGAAATCGACCGCCATGCCGAGGGAGAGGCAGCTCATAACCGATATGGGCATATCGAAATCCTTACCGACAAAACCTACAGCACCGTAAATAATGAGGATCGTGAAGAGAAGCGGAATATAACCCACTATCGCCCATTTGACAGAGCGAAAGTCGAAAGCGAGGATAACGAATACCGCAATCAGGGCGACAATAAAGCCCCTGACCATGTCCCACAATACCTCGTCGTTCCACACAAGATTGAAATACGCAATCCCTGAAGGCTTCAGCTCCATCGGTGAGGGATTGGCCTTCTTGTATTCATTTATTGCCTTTATCACGTCCCTCATCGCCTGGGCGTCCCAAGTCTTCAGCTGCACCCATATGTTGGCCCTGCGAAAAGGATAGTCGACCACGTTGTCGAGGTCCGAGGGCTTTGCGGACATGGCGAAGAGGAAGAGATACTGTCCGATCGCCTCCTTCGAATCAGGGACAGTGTCGTACTTAGGATTGTCGTCGTGCAGCACCCGGTTTATCCTTTTGACGTAGTCGGCTACGGAAGTCGTCTTGCCGACGACCGGCAGTTTTTCCAGATGCCTCTGCAGCCCCTCGATGTAGCGCATTGCCTCCGGGGTCTTTATGTAACCGTCTTCCTTCGCGGAGGCAACGACATAACCGAGAGAAGTGCCTCCGAGGGCCTTGTTCATCACCGAATCCGCAACGCGGATATCGCTGCCCCTCTTGAACCATTCGACCAAGTTATTGTTCACTGTTATTTTTGTCAATCCGATGACGGCAATCACAAAGAGCACTAATCCGACAAGAACCGTATTTTTCGGATGGTGCGCCCCGAATCCGGCAATCTTCCTGAGAAACCCGGAAGTCCTGTCCGAACTGGCGTCTTCGGCTTGGGCGATCTTCAGGAGTTTCTCATCTTTCACGAAGGTGAACATCGCCGGTATGAAGCTGAAACTGAGCAGCCTCAGGGAGTTCGTGCCGAAGGCCACCTGGCCGCCAAAGATCTTTACGGGGACGATATTCATGAACAGGAGAACGGCAAACCCGGCGGCAGTGGCCAAGGCGGTGTTTCGGACCGGCCTGCTCACGGCGCTCATAGTCTCGATGATCGCCGTTCTCTTGTTTCGCTTCTCCCGGTAACGGAAGTAGAATTCATTGAATATATGCATGCTGTCCGTGGCGATCGCCATAAGAAAGACCGGCGCCATCGAGCTCATGATATGAATCGGAAAACCCAGTCCTATGAGAAGTCCCATCGACCAGACGATGCTCATCATGGCGTCCATCATCAGCGTAATGGACAGGAAAAGGTCGTGGAACATCAGGTATCTGACGATCAGCATGACCATGCCCGCAATCG
>JBJKSM010000066.1:0-15948 GCA_046704045.1 Thermodesulfovibrionales bacterium
CAGGGCTGCGCCCACGACCACTCCCACGACGCTGCCGAGGCCGCCGATGATCACCATGCAGAGGATAAATACCGACTCCATGAAGGTAAAGCTTTCAGGAGAAACAAACCTCATCTTGGCAGCGAAAAGGCATCCCGCGATCCCCGCCCAGAAGGCCCCGAAGGCGGAGGAATATAATTTGTAAGCCAACGTGTTTATCCCCATCGAAGAGGAGGCGATCTCGTCCTCCCGTATCGCGATCCATGCCCTTCCCACCTTCGAATCCTGCACCCGGCGCATCACGAAGATCGTGATGAGAACGAAAACGAGCACGAGGTAGTAATAGCCGGAAGGCCTGCCGAGGTCCAGCCCGAAAAAAGAAGGAGGCGCAATACCCGATATCCCGTTCGGCCCTTTTGTCAGACTGTCCCAGTTGTTCAGCACAAGACGGACGATCTCGCCGAACCCGAGCGTGACGAGGGCATAATAGTCGCCCTTCAGCCTGATGGAGGGGACCGCAAGCAGAAAGCCCGCAGCGGTAGTTATAATGACGGAGATCGGCAGGGCCGACCAGAAGCCTATGCCGAGTCTGGTATTCAGCAGGGCATAGCTGTATGCCCCGATCGCGTAAAAGGCGACAAACCCGAGGTTTAGAAGTCCCGCAAAACCCACGACCACGTTCAAGCCGAGGGCGAGGATGATGTAAATGCCGCAGATGATCGCAACATCCGTGACATAAGCCTCCGTCACGAAGGGCAGGGGGATGACGGCTATGAGGAGAAGCCATAGATAGCGGCTGTCGCGCGGCAGAAAGCGTGCCAGGCCGCCGAGACGGGGACGGACCTTGCCTGTCAGGGAGACGAGCACTTTTAAAAATGGAATTCCGGCCGCAAAGACAAGGAAAAGGACCGCAGCGGCTTTAAACCCCCTCAAAGGCAAAAAGAGGAGGGCGAACCATAGCGCCGTTACCAGCGCCATAAGGAAGCCCTGCCTGCTGTTGCCTCCTGTCATATCTTTTCTTCGGAGGCTTTTCCGAGAAGCCCCTCGGGCCGCAGGAGCAGGATGACGATCAGGATGATAAAGGCATAGGCGTCCTTGTATTCGCTCGATATATAGCTCGCGCCCAGGCTTTCCGCCAGCCCGAGCACGATTCCGCCCAGCATCGCGCCGGGAATATTGCCGATGCCGCCGAGGACGGCCGCGGTGAACGCCTTGATCCCCGCAGTATATCCGATGAAATAATTCACGAGGCCGTAATACATCGCCACCATGATCCCAGCAACAGCTGCAAGGCCGGAACCGATGATAAAGGTGACCGATATCACTAAATTGACATTAATGCCCACCAGTGAGGCCATCGTCTTGTCCTGGGCCACGGCGCGCATCGCCTTTCCGGTCTTCGTCTTCATGACAAAGGTGTGAAGGAGGATCATTATAATCGCCGAAACTACGATGATCGCCGCCTGAATATAGGTGATGCGCGATGAAAAGAAGACAAAACCCGCGTCGCCGCCCACCTGGGGGAAGACCTTGTCGGTGGCGCCCTGTGTGAGCATAACGTAATTCTGGAGAAAGATCGAGACCCCGATGGCGCTTATCAGCGGACTGAGCCTCGGCGCATTCCGAAGCGGCTTATAGGCGAGCTTTTCGATCGTGAACCCGTAGGAGGAACAGAACACGACCGTCAGGAGCAACGTGAAACCCACAGCCAGGGGCAGGCTGAAGGCGGTGAGTCCGACGGCCGTAAAAAACCCGAGGAGGATGATGCCGAAATAGGCCCCGAGCATATAGACCTCTCCGTGGGCGAAGTTGATGAATTCGAGTATCCCGTAGACCATGGTATACCCGAGGGCTATGAGAGCGTAGACGCTTCCGAGCGCGAGACCGTTTATCACCTGCTGCAGAAACACAGGCAATATTACCAGAAAATCCCCGAATTTTCAAAATGGAGAAAAGCGGCCTCCGGCTGCAGATTAAAAGACTTTTGCTGCCGAATCTGTCTCTTTCGCAAGACCGTTTGGAATTGAATAATATATAATAATCAAAATATAAAATCCGCAGGCAGGAGGCAACGTTGAAACCAAAGGTCGTCGTTGAAATGGCATCGCGGGTCAGGAATCTTCCCCCCTACCTTTTTGCGGCCATAGACGGGATGAAGCAGGAGGCAAAGGCAAGGGGAGTCGACGTGATCGATATGAGCATCGGAGACCCCGACCTTCCGACACCGGACCATATAGTGGCATCGATGAAGGCGGCGGTTCAAAAACCCGAGCACCATCGGTATCCATCTTACGAGGGCATGCTGTCTTTCAGGGAGGCGGTATCGGACTGGTACGGAAAGAGGTTCAGCGTGACGGTCGATCCGCGCAGCGAGGTGCTCTCGCTCATCGGTTCAAAAGAGGGAATAGGCCATATCCCCCTCGCCTTCGTGAACTCCGGCGACCATGTACTCGTTCCCTCTCCGGGATACCCGGTCTACCCGGTAAGCACGCTCTTCGCCGGCGGAGTGGCTTATCTCATGCCGCTCAGGGAGGAAAACGGTTTTCTCCCCGACTACAAGGCAGTTCCCGAGGACATATTAAAAAATGCGAAGCTCATGTTCATCAATTACCCGAACAATCCCACTTCCGCCGTTGCCCCAAGGGCCTTCTTCGAAGAAACGATCGCCCTGGCTGCGAAGCACAACGTCATCGTCTGCCACGATGCGGCGTACAGCGAAATCTATTTCGACGATGAGAAGCCGTTCAGTTTCCTGGAGATCGACGGCGCAAAGGAAGTGGGGGTCGAGTTCCATTCGCTTTCGAAGACATACAACATGACGGGATGGAGGATCGGGTTCGCCGTGGGCAACCGCGATGTGATCGCGGGCCTCGGAAAGATCAAGACAAACATCGATTCCGGAGTTTTTCAGGCGATCCAGGAGGCGGGAATCACGGCGCTCGGCACCGACGACAAAATATTGTCCGGCATACGGCGGACTTACCAGGAGCGGCGGGACGTGCTCCATGAGGGGCTGAAAGGAATCGGGATGGAGCTCTCGAAACCGAAGGCAAGCTTCTATCTCTGGGCAAAGGTGCCCGCCGGCTTCGACTCAACGGCCTTTGTGGCCCATATGCTCGAAAAGGCCGGAGTGCTTGCTACCCCCGGAAACGGCTTCGGCGCCCCCGGAGAAGGCTACGTGAGGTTCGCCCTCACAGTACCCGTGGAAAGGACGAGGGAGGCGGTCGAGAAAATCGGCAAGGCGCTCTGAGAAGTGAGCAATGTCTACAACTTATATAGGAATAGGTTCAAACCTCGGCGACAGGCGCAAGAACTGTCTGAAGGCCGTTGAACTTCTCGATGCGGAGGGCGTGAAGGTGCTTAAGAGGTCTTCACTTTACGAGACCGAGCCTTGGGGAGTAAAAGATCAGCCCCGTTTCGTGAATATGGCGGTCGAGGCCGAATCGGACATGACGCCGCATCGGCTCCTTTGTCTGCTCAAGGAGATAGAAGACCGGATGGGCAGAACCCGGACAATCAGATGGGGCCCCCGCACGATCGACCTCGACATCCTTCTTTTTGGTGATGAAGTTATCCGGGAGCCAGACCTCGAAATTCCCCACCCTCTGATGCATGCAAGGGACTTTGTACTCGAACCTCTCTGCGAAATTGCGCCGCGAAAAGTCCACCCCGTCTTCAACCGCACAATGGCCGAGCTCCGGGCCAGACTCAATGGAAAGGAAAAACGGCCGACGTAAGCTTTTTTCTTCCTTTTCCCCCCCTTTTTTCGTGGGCCTTGTGAGGCACAGTGAAGAGGAAAAAACCACCTACCTAAAACTACAATTTCAAGTTGAATATCTTAAAGACCTTTGCTTATACTTAGATTAGTTCTCCAAATATATTGATTTAAGGGAGGTGATCGGCAAATAAAAACGGCTTTCGGTCAGAGGAAAAGGATGGGAAAAAAAGATTGCTAAGGGGGAGAAGTATGAGAAACAAAGTTACGGTTATGCTTGTTGTGTTGTTGGCCGCTGTCGGTTTCATGATCATGAGCTCTAATACGCCTGCAGTTGCGGCCAAGGTCAAGGTTGTCGTTTCAAAAATAACGCCCGCCAAGAAAGGGCCGACGTTTAATGGTATCGCTTACATAGCGGGGCATGGCGGCCATATCGCTATCATCGACATGAGGACGATGAAGTCCCCTACGGACATAGAGAAGGACAGGATTGTGCTGACAGAGGCCGGCTCCGAGATGGAAGGAAAGATCGCGGGCATGACCTTTGAGCAGGTCAAGAAGGCAGGGGGGACCCACGGGCAGTCGATCGTCGAGCAGGGCGGCCAGAAGATCATGGTCGCAGGCACACTGAACGGCGACGTCTACAAGGTGAATCTTGCTACCGGCAAGAAAGAGGGACCGTTCAAAGTCGGAGAGAAGTTCTGCGGCGCGATCGTCGGGCCCGACGGCAATATGTACTTCGAAGACATGGCCGATGGAAAAGTTTATGTATGGGACTCCAAGACGCTGAAGACCGTCGACGTCATGCCTGCCGGCAAGGCGGTATGCGGCATCCAGTGGACCAGGAACGCCAGGAAGGCGTATATCACCGACATGCCTACCGGCACGGTGTTCGTCTATGACTGGAAGACGAAGAAGAAGATCAAGGAGATCAAGAGCCCCGAGATGACCTTCATCCATCAGGCGAGGATGACGCCTGACGGAAGATACCTCTGGGTGAGCGCGCCGAACGAGTTCGATCCGGGTCTCAAGCCGGGCACCCACAAGAGCCAGGTCATCGTCATCGACACGAAGACCGACGAGATCGTCAAACGCATCGTGCTGCCGGACAATATAAGGCCGCATGATTTTGCGTTCACTGCGGACGGCAAGTATGCCCTCCTCGCCTCCAGGACTTATGGCGACGACAGCAAGCTCGTGGTAATGACCCGGAAGAACGACAACATAGTGGAAGAGGTTTCCGCATGCTTGTCCTGCCATAAGACATACGGTATTACGGTAAGGATAGACAAGGGATCGCCGCTTCTTTGCGGAATCGAAGTCGACTGGCATCCCGGGAGCAAATAAAGGACTCTGAGTTTGAATCTGGAAAAGGGCCGGACACGAAAGGCCGGCCCTTTTTCCCCGCCTTTACGCTGCGAGCATTCGGACCCTCGGTCCCGATAGACATTTGGAGGCAATTTTCTTATAATAGGACGCGCGAATGAAAAAAATCGGAATTTTCAACCTTGCGACAAGGAACCTCAGAAGAAAAGTCATTCGTACCATAGTCTTGCTTCTCCTCGTCGCGGTCGTTACCGGCACACTCCTCGGAGCGACGATTTTTATCAGCGGGATGAAAAACGCCCTCAAGATCGGCACCTACCGCCTGGGAGCCGATGTCCTCGTCGTCCCCGAAAAGAATGAATCACAGGCAAAAGCGGCCCTACTCGCGGGAGAGCCGACAAGCTTTTATATGAGCAGGGACGTATTGGATAAAGTGCAAAAAGTAGAGGGGGTCAAGGACGCAACTGCCCAGCTTTTCATCAAACCTGCTTCCTTCACCTGTTGTGCCAACGTCGACGCCTTCCTCGTCGCTTTCGACCCGCACAGAGATTTTACTATCGAGCCGTGGCTTGAGAAGAACCTGAAAAAACCGCTGAACGACAACGAGATTATCGTGGGCAGCAATATCCCGGTCATCGTCGGAGATACGTTGCCTTTTTTCGGCACCCCCTTCACGGTCGTCGGCACAATGGAACCGACGGGCATGAAGTTTTTCGATCAGTCCGTCTTCATGACGATGGACGCAGCTTACAAAATGGCCGCAAATTCCAAGACCAGGTCGATGCAGCCGATATCCATAGACAGGGACCAGATATCCGCAGTGCTCGTTCAGGTTCAGGACAACTTCACACCTGACAGGGCGGCCATCAGGATAGAGCACGACGTTGACGGGGTAAAGGCCATAGCCTCCGACCAGGTTATCAGTACCGTGAGGAAGCAGCTCGGCGGCCTTCTGAAGGGAATACTCGTGATCAGCGCCGTGCTGTGGGCCCTTGCGCTTCTTATGATGGGTTTCGCCTTTTACATGATCGTCAACGAGAGACAGAGGGAGCTGGGGTTGCTTCGCGCCATGGGGGCGAAGAAGAAACACATCTTCAGTCTCATCGTGACTGAAGCGGTGATCGTATCCGTTATCGGCGGCGTCATAGGAATCGGCGTGGGATCGGCGCTGCTGTTCTCCTTCAAGGACCTGATCATCCACAGCCTGAAACTGCCCTATCTTCTGCCTTCCGCACCGGTCCTCGGCGAACTGGTGTCGGGGGCGGTCCTCTTTGCTGTACTCACCGGGCTTTTGTCTTCGCTGCTTCCCGCCGCCACGGCGAGCAATATGGAGCCGTACGAGGCGATCAGAAAGGGGGAGTAAAAAGGTGAACCCGGTATCGTTCCTGAAAAGCTGTACTTATATGAGGGAGGAAAAATGAACGCTAAAGGTGTGACGCGAGGCGCTGCATTCATTCTATTCGCATTCGTTCTCAGTCTGCCGCTCCTTGTTTCCTGCAAGAAAAAAGAGGAGCAGCCGTCTGTAAATCCGGCGCAAAACCCGTACTCGAACGAATCCATTTTTTTCCAGGTCAAACGGGAACTCGCCAGGAATCCGAACGATCCTGACGCCCTCTATCACCTCGCAGACTTATACGACCGGAATTCCCAGTATCCCGAGGCGATCGAAACATACAGGAAGGTCGTGAAACTCAAACCGGACATGGGGTATGCATATTTCAAGATGGGCACCGCCTATGACCGCTTGAATCAGCCTGAGAAGGCGGTGAGCGCCCTAAGGGAGGCCGCTAAACATATGCCGACGTATGCGGTGATCTACAACAACATGGGAGTCGCTTACGGGCACCTCGGAAAACTGAAAGAGGAGGCCGCATCGCTGAAAGAGGCGATAAAGCTGAGACCGCGCTACTCCGCAGCGCGCTTTAATCTCGGCATAACCTATGTGAAGATGGGCAACAGGAAGGCGGCGATGAAAGAGTACGAAGAGCTGCAGAAGTTCGATGAGGGCGCAGCAGACGCCCTCCTGCAGCGGATCAAGGGCGGTCCGCAGGCGGGGGAACAGGAGGCAGGATGATCGAGGTCAGGGATCTCACAAAGAACTACAACATCGACGGCCAGATCCTGAAGGCCGCGGATAATGTCTCCTTCACGGTCGGGGACGGCGTGATGGCATCCGTAATCGGCCATTCCGGAAGCGGAAAAACCACTCTTCTCAGTCTGATCGGCGGCCTGACGAGGCCGGATTCCGGGAAGGTTCTCATTAACGGCGTCGACCTCTGGTCGATAGGCGATAATGCCATGTGCGAGTTCAGAAACAGGAAGATCAGTTTCATCTACCAGTTTTCGAGTCTCATACCCACTCTCACCTCTGTCGAGAATATTCTTCTCCCATGCGCATTCGGGAATTACGGAGAGGATCTCGAAGAATACGCCAGGGAATTGCTCACAATCGTGGGGCTGAAGGACAAGATTGGGTCTTATCCCTCACATCTTTCGGGAGGACAACAGAGAAGGGTCGCCATCGCTAGGGCGTTCATCAATAAGCCGGAGATCGTGCTCGCCGACGAACCGACGGGCGACCTCGACGAAGAGACGGAAAACGACGTGCTCGGTCTCTTCCGGAAGATGAACAGGGAGCACAATATGACATTCGTTATCGTCACCCACAATAAAGACATCTCCGCCCGCGCGGAGAAACAGTTCAAGATGAGCAACGGCATACTTGCCGAACTTGCGAAGCCCGGGACATAGCGGGGCGCGCCTCCTCCGGAAAAAATACAGGCTTGGAATTAACTCCCCTGCACGTTTACGGCGCCTCGCTGTTCCCTGTCGCCGATGCCGTACATCTCTTTCAGCTCTGCCGTATAGGAGCCGTCTCTGTTGTAGACAAACAGGGGGCTTTCGATCCTGAGCCCGGCGCGTCCTTCCTTTACCGCTTCGATGAGGACCATCTTGGAGACCGCGTCACATTTGTTATGAACGAACCGTATCCTTTTCGGCTCCATTCTGTTTTGCCTGAACGTATCGACGACCTCCGCAATACGCTCCGGATGATAGATCATGCAGAACCGGCCCCGCGCCCTCAGCAGGCATGAGGCTGCTGCCGCAAGATCCGAAAGTCTCAACCGCATCTCATGCCTGGCGACCGCTTTTTCCTCGCCAAGACTGATGCGGCCCGATGCCACCGTTCTGAACGGGGGATTCGATACCACAAGGTCTGAAGACATCGGATCGAACCGGCCGCGGATATCCGTTATATCCGCCTGTTCGACCTTTACCCTGTCAGCCAGACCGTTGTGCGCCACGCTTCTTTCCGCGAGCTTCACGAGACTTTCCTGCAGTTCAACGAGGATCACCCGGGACAAGCAGTATTTTTTCGCAAGGAGCAGACCTATAATACCGGACCCCGCGCCGAGGTCGAGGATCGTCTCAACATGTTTTACCCGGACAAAGGAATAAAGCAGAAGCGCATCGACGGAAAACCGGTAGCCGTCCCTGTTCTGGAAGACCTCCACATCGCGTATCCCGTCGAGGCTGGTACCCGTCAGGTCCCTGACGCTGGCCTCCGTCAGTTTCCTCATCGACGCGCCCAGCCTGAATCCATATCCTTCAGGCTTTGAGGCAATTCCCTGATATCACCGATTATGACGTCCGCCCCCTCCAGGGAAGCCACATCCCCGTAACCGTATGAAACGGCAACGGTCAATATGTCTGCAGCCCTGCCAGCTTCGATATCGTATCTGCTGTCTCCCACGATGACCGCGGCATCGGGTTGCATGCCGAACAGTTCGAGTGCCTTGAGTACCGGTTTCGGTGAAGGTTTTTTTTCTCCGGCGCTGTCGCTCCCGAAGATGACATCGAAATAGGATACGAGACCGAGCTTTTCCAACAGTCTCCGCGACAACGACTCCCTCTTGTTCGAGATGACCGCCTTCCTGCGCCCCGCAAGGGCTTCGAGGGTCTCCCTGACGCCGGGATAGGCCCTCGTGAAATCGGCCATGTGTCCTGAATAATATTGTATGAACCTGTCGAGGACATCCCTCTTGAGACCCTCCCCTTCCGGTCCGAGCATCTTTTCAACGAGACGGGTAAGGCCCTCGCCCACCATGGCAGTCGTTTTTTCGACCGTCATTCTTTCGAGCTTGAAAGGCTCAACCGCATAATTCAGTGCGTTGGTGATGTCGACAACCGAATTCACCAATGTGCCGTCCAGGTCGAAGATGATGAGTTTTATCAAGTGCGACTACCTCCGCTCCTGAAAGAACCTTCTGAGAAGCTGCGCGCATTCATCCTCTATCACTCCTGACCTGACCTCCACCCGGTGGTTCAGTCTCCGATCGTTCAACAGGGTGAAAAGACTGTCGACGCCGCCCGCCTTCAGGTCCCTGCATCCATAGACAAGTCTCTGCACCCTTGCGTTCAGGATCGCTCCCGCACACATGATGCACGGCTCCTTGGTGACATACAGGGTTGTCCCCAGAAGGCGCCAGCTGTCGGATCCGCCGGCCCCCGACCTTAAGACCATTATCTCGGCATGGCCGGTCGGGTCCTTCGTTGTTTCCCTCATGTTGTGACCCTTTTCTATAATTTCACCGTCCCTCACCAAAACCGCGCCGACGGGCACCTCTCCTTTCTCAAAGGCGATCACAGCCTCCCTCAAGGCGACCTCCATGAAATAGATATCATTCTCCTCTGCTTCACACATCATTAATATCCGCAATATCCGCTTTTCCGGCCAGGCCCTGCATAGGCTCTTCTACGCATTCCCGGAGACGTTTTATTATATCATTTCAGCCTCTCTGCCCAGTCGCCCCGCCGTCGAGGCCTGGAAATCTTTTTCTTGCCAAGCGCCCGTTCCCGTACGAAAATGTAACAAACGATCTAACGGGGGGATGCCTATGGCGATCAGGTACCTGCTTTTCGGACAGTTTCTTCAGAAAAAGGGATTGATAAAATTCGAGGATATTTACAGGGCCAGGCTTATGCAGAAAAAGAACAACCTCACGATAGGCGACATGGCGGCTAAAAAGGGGTGGCTCAGCCCCGCGGACGTTGAAAAGGTCCTCATCATCCAGGAAGAAACGCTCGACAAATTCGGGGAAATCTGCGTGAGACAGGGACTTCTTTCAGAAAAGCAGGTCGCCGATCTTCTGGACGACCAGAAAGAGGAGCACCTTTTTTTCGGCGAGGCACTGGTAACCCTCGGCGTCATCACCGAAGAGCAGCTGATGGAAAACCTGAAGGAGTTCAACCGTCTCAGGTTCAACGATGTTTTCAGGAAGGCCCATCCTGACGCGGTGTCGGGAAGTCAGAAGTAACATCCGGGGGGAAAAGGAGATCACTGCAGATTATTTCATGGCCGGAGTAATAATCCGTCCGTCTCCTTCATGACCGACCTCACGCCGATCGTTTCGAGGCATCTCCTTTTTTCGCACCTTCGAAAGCGTTCCCCTGCGCAGGGAGAACACGAAACTCCCGACCGCACGATCTTCGCCTTCTTCCCCGCGGGTCCCCACAGTCTGCAGTCCGTCGGACCGAAAAGTGCAACGGTCGGGACGCCAAGGGCGGCTGCAAGATGGGTGATACCCGAATCGTTTCCGATGTGAAGAGAGGAGGACTTAAGGAGAGAGGCTATATACGAGATCGATTCGTTTGTAACGATATCGGCTCTGATCACCCTTTTTTCCATTCCCTCGACCGTCGCACGAAAGAACTCCCCGTCCTCCGCCGGTCCGAGCAGTACGCGTACGTCATGTTTGCCCCATCCTGAAATGACGGAGATGCAGTCCAGGTAGTTTTCGAGGGGCCAGCATTTCGCCCTCCCTCCGCTTCCCGGATGGAAAGTGACCATTTCCCGTGCCGTATTGCGATCCGGGTGCGGGCCTGCATCGAGAACCGGCATCCCCGCTGTGAGCCGGACCCCTGCAGATGCGAGTCCGGCGAGTTGAAAATCGGATACATGGACGATCTCTCCGGCGGGAGGGACTGTTCTTATATGAAATGATCGGGGAATGCACCTTGAGATCTGCCTGAAGACCGCGGCGTCGGCGCTCCTGGTGAAAATAAACGCCGCGTTGAATTCAAGCAGGAAATCTCTGAGCTTTTCCGGCAGACTCTCATTCCCAAAGAGGGGTGAAAAGGACCCGCTGTCGTGCGATGACGCTTCGTCGATAAAACCGTTCGCGAAGAGGATCTCATGGAGGTCCGTTCGCGAGACCAGATGGAGATGTTCGGTCCCGGTATCGAGTTTAATTGCATGGATTGCCGGAAGAGACAGGAGCAGGTCGCCCAGGGCGCCCGGATGCCAGAGGAGCGTTTTCTTCATCGGACGGCTACGGAATTGACTACTTGATTGCAAGCATCCTGTCTAACGCCCTTTTCGCCGGAACCCTGATGTGCTCAGGCACTTTGACGAGGTGGGTGCCTTCCTGAAAGGCCCTGAGGATGCCTGCCAGTGTCGTTTTCTTCATGTTGGGACAAACCATGTCCCTTCTCAGGGGGTAAAAGGTCTTGTCCGGGTTTTCCTTCCGGAGCCGGTGAAGAAGGCCGACCTCGGTACCTGCAATGAACTCCTGAGCGGAAGACGATTTTGCGAACCTGAGCATTCCGGAAGTACTCGTAACATGATCGGCCATGTCAAGCACTTCGATCCTGCACTCCGGATGGGCCATGAGAAGCGCTCCCGGGTGATCGGCCCTCGCCTTTTTGACGTCGTCGACTGTTATCCTTTCATGCACGTTGCAGTATCCGTCCCAGGCGATCACCTTTTTCCCCGTGTTCCTGGCGGCCCACATCGACAGGTTCTTGTCGGGAATACAGATCACCGCATCTCCCGGCAGGGAGTCGATCACCTTCACCACATTTGCCGATGTGCAGCATATGTCGCTCTCTGCCTTCACATCGGCCGTGGTGTTCACGTAGGCCACGACGGGAACGCCGGGATATTGCCGTTTTATGTCCCGGGGGGTAAATTCGGGAGGGTAGACATAGGCGGGCGGATCGGGAAAACCCCGAAAACTCCGTCTTACCGCCCTGGGAGAGTCGACATGGATCATATCGGCCATGGGACAAAGGGCTTCCACCTCGGGGAGAAGAACAGTCTTGTCGGGAGAAAGGATAGAAGCACTCTCTGCCATAAAATTTACACCGCAGAAAACGATCATGTCGCAGTCGAGCGTCGCCGCTGTCCTGGAAAGCTCAAGGGAGTCGCCGACAAAGTCCGCGATGTCCTGCACTTCGTTTCTCTGGTAATTATGAGCCAGGATGACCGCGCGCTTCTGTTCCTTTAACTTCAGAATCCGTTCCTGAAGGGAGGCCGTATCGGGAGGCATTTAGAACCTGACTTTGCCTGTCTTTGCGAGAGACGAATTGGTAAACAGCACCGTGCCGTCTTCGAGAACTATTTTGTATACAACCGCAGGCACGTTAAAATTCTTCGTGGCTGGCTCGCTGCCGCCCTGAACGGGGATGGTGCGCTTTCCCCTGTAAAGCGCGAATACTTTTTTCACGTATCGTATCGTCTCTGATATGGGAGGAATCTTTCCGTACTTTTCGACCGTTCCTGGTCCTGCATTGTACGCAGCAAGCGCCAGCGTGATATCGCCGTTGAACTTTTCGAGAAGATACCTGAGATATCTCGTTCCCCCTTCTATATTTTCCTCGGGATTGAAGGGGTTCGAAACGTTCATGTCGTTCGCGGTCTGCGGCATCAACTGCATCAAACCCATAGCCCCCTTGCGGGAGACGGCGCGATGGTCGCCGTTGGACTCGGTCTTTATCACAGCGCGTATCAGTTCAGGCTCAACCGCATATTTCGCGGCTGCCTCGCGCACATAGTCGCTGTAGTCGACGACTTCGGCTGAAGTGGAAGAAGGTTTGCTCCTTGAGTACGCCCGTGCAGCAGCACGAATGGGGGTCGCTCGTGAGCTCTTCTTTTCCTTTACCACCTTCTCGGTTTTCCTGCCGAACGGCGCATCGGTAAAGCAGATTACTCCATGCTCGTCCGTGTACTTATAAATATCGGCATGAACAGCCGGGGAGAAATAAACCAGAAGAGCTATCGCAGCGACCATTTTCGCAAGCATGAGAAATCTTAACATTTAAGAAACCGGCTGTCAATATTCCGCAATAAAATCGCGCATCAGGCCAAGCAATTAGTCATTTAATATCAGAATGTTATCAGTATTTATCTATCTCATTACTTTATCTTATAGTTCTTGACCGTTGATCGGGTCCGAGTTAAAATAAATTAGAAGAAGGTTGCGGTACTCTGGACCGGGTAAAACCAGAGGATCAAGCAACTCTGTAGGGGAGCGGGAGTGAGATGCGGTGTGCAAGACTCTCACAGAGGGGAAGCCTGAAGCATCTCTCGATGCACCCACGTAGAAAAAGAGCTGTTGGTTTCCCGGTCTGGGGCATCGCACAAATATCCTGGAGCCATACCGGGAAGTTCGGGAGGTTCTGGAAGCAGGCCAAGGCAATGTGCATGCAAACAGAACCAGGAAAATTTCCTGCGGTATGGTTCTATTATTTGATATTCAAGGTGTGTACGTCACCGTGAGTCCGGCTCTTTACCCTCGACTCTTATAATCACGGTCCGGCCGGCAACTATGGACAGCCTGTTTATTTCTCTTACCGCCCCGGTCACGTCTTTCTCCCGTGCACTGTGGGTAAGCACCACGAGGGGCACAGCTTTTCCCTGTCGTCGGCCCTTCTGGATCACCGAAACAATGCTTATGTTGTGCTTCCCGAGGATGCCGGAGATCCTCGACAACACCCCGGGTTTGTCAATGGCCGAAAAACGGAAGTAATACATCGATACGACATCGTCCATCTTGAGAAGGCTTTTCTTTTTGGTCGTCCGCGCTATGGCGGGAACCCTTCCGGTCGACTTATGGACAATGTCCCGCGCGATATCGACAACGTCGCTTACGACAGCGCTGCCGGTCGGCATGTCGCCGGCTCCCCTTCCGTAATAGAGGGTCGAACCCACGGCGTCTCCCTCGACATACACCGCATTGTAAACGCCGTCGACTTTGGATATGAGGTACTCCTCGGGGATCATCGTCGGGTGCACCCTGAGTTCCACCCTCCCGTCCGCCTCCTTGGCGATAGCGAGCAGCTTCAGTTTGTATCCGAGCTCACGGGCGAATTCTATGTCCATGGGCGATATCCAGGAGATGCCTTCGGTGTAAACGTCCCTGACGTCAAAGCGGCAACCGTAGGCAAGGGAAGCGAGGATGGCCAGCTTATGGGCCGAATCTATTCCTTCCACGTCATAGGTAGGGTCCGCCTCTGCGTAACCGAGTCTTTGGGCCTCTTTAAGTACTTCGGCAAACTCAGCTCCCTCGTCTGTCATTTTCGTAAGTATGTAATTCGTAGTGCCGTTTATGATTCCGTAGACAGCCTTTATCCTGTTGGCCACAAGGCCTTCCCTCACCACTTTTATGATCGGTATCCCTCCGCCGACGGATGCCTCGAAGCCTATACCGACCTTCGCCTTCCCGGCGGCCCTGAATATCTCACCTCCGTATGTCGCAAGAAGGGCCTTGTTGGCGGTGACCACATGCTTACCTTTTCGGAGGGCCTTCAGTATCAGATCCCTCGCGAAGGTCGTTCCCCCGACGAGTTCGATCACGATCCGGATGTCGGGATCATCGAGGATGTCATCGACGTTGGCGGTAAGAAGCCCTTTCGGCAGCCTGATTCCCCTGTCTCTGCTTATATCCAGGTCTGCGATTCTCTTGAGATTGATGTCGATGCCGGTCCGCTCCTTCAGAAGCGCCCTGTTGTTCAGGAGAATCCTTGCGGTCCCTGTCCCTACCGTGCCGAAGCCGACTATTCCCACGTTTATCATCTGTTGAGCACCTTCTTTATCCCCGACGTCGCCTGCCGGATCCTGTGTTCGTTTTCGACAAGGGCAAAGCGTACGTAATTGTCTCCGCCTTCGCCGAAACCTATGCCGGGTGAAACGGCGACCCCCGCTTCCTTGATCAGAAGTTTGCAGAATTCGAGGGAGCCCATTTTCTTCAAGTGATCGGGGATCCCGGCCCATGCAAACATCGTCGCCTTCGGCGGCTCCACCGGCCAGCCCGCCTGTCCAAGCCCTTTCATCAGGACGTTCCTCCTCCTCTCGTACACCCTTCTGATCTCCTCGACGCAGTCCTGGGGGCCGCGGAGCGCAATGATGCTGGCGATCTGGATAGGCTGGAACATGCCGTAGTCGAGGTAGCTCTTGATCTTTATCAACGCGCTTACGACATCCCTGTTGCCGCAGCAGAACCCGACCCTCCAGCCCGCCATCGAATAGCTCTTCGTCAAAGAGAAAAACTCGACCCCCACGTCCCTGGCCCCCGGCACCTGCAGGAAGCTCGGGGCCTTGTAATCGTCGAAGACGAGATCGGCATAGGCAAGGTCGTGAAGAACGATAACCTTGTTTTCCTTCGCGAAGTCCACTACCTTTCTGAAGAAGTCGAGGCTGTCGACCACCTGCGTCGTGGGGTTGTGGGGGAAGTTCATGATAAGCATCTTCGGCCTGGGCCACGTGGTCTTGTAAGCCTTTTCCATCTCCGCAAAAAAATCAATGCCGGGACCGATCGGGACCGTCCTCACCTCACCGCCCGCAATGATGACGCTGTAAGGATGTATGGGATACGCAGGGGTTGGGGTCATGACCACGTCGCCCGGCACGACAGTGGCAAGAACGAGATGGGAAAGCCCCTCCTTCGACCCTATGGTGACCACCGCCTCCGACCCGGGGTCGAGGTCCACGTCGTACCTCCGCTTGTACCACTCGCAGATAGCCATTCTCAGCTGGGTGATTCCCTTCGACGCGGAATACCGGTGGTTCTTCGGCTTTTTGGCCGCCTCGACCAGTTTGTCCACGATGTGCTTCGGCGTGGCGCCGTCGGGATTGCCCATCCCGAGGT
>JBJKSM010000067.1:0-5149 GCA_046704045.1 Thermodesulfovibrionales bacterium
TCTGGCCGGGCAAAACAATCTGATGGACAATCTCATGTTCCGGCAGTCAAGGCCGCTGGCATCGCGAGTAGTGGCAAGGGGGCATATGGAATCACTTAATAGTGAAGATATGGCTGCGTATCTCCAAGCGGCTGCCGTTCTCGTCCGTCGATGCCCCTCTGGTCGTAGAGTTCCTTAATCACTTGGAGAAGCATCGAGGCCTGAGCGTCCGCAGCCGCAATCTGCGGCTAACCGCTATCCATTCCTTCTTCCGGTATGCCGCATTCGAAGCTCCGACTCACGCCGACCAGATTCAACGCGTACTGGCTATCCCCAGTAAGCGATTCACGCGTAACCAGGTTCATTTTCTCACACGTGCAGAGGTTGAAGCATTGCTCGCCGCGCCGGATCAACGCACCTGGTTCGGCCGTCGCGATCGCGCCTTCCTCCTGGTAGCGGCTCAGACGGGGCTCCGTTTGTCCGAAATGACAGGGTTGACACGCAGTGATGTCATCCTCAGTACAGGCGCTCATGTCAATGTGATCGGGAAAGGCCGCAAGGAACGGTGTGTCCCACTCGCCAAGCCTACGGTCGCCTTGTTGAAAAGCTGGTTACGCGAGCCGGCGCGTGGCGACGGACAGGTTCTGTTTCCTAATGCCCGAGGCATGCATCTAAGCCCCGATGGCGTACATTACATGTTGGTCCGGCATGCTGCGGCTGCTGCCAAGGCCTGCCCATCGTTAAAAAATAAACGTGTCACCGTCCATGTCCTGCGTCACACAATGGCCCTCGACCTGCTGCAGGCAGGCGTGGATCGCTCAGTCATCGCGTTATGGCTCGGCCATGAGTCCATTGAGACAACTCAAATCTATCTGGAGGCCACACTGGCGATGAAGGAGCAGGCGCTCGGCAAAACGACACCGCTTAATACCAAATTCCGCCGGTACCGGCCGGGAGACCAACTCCTTGGGTTCCTTAATAATCTGTAGAGCACAAACAAAACTATGCCGAGTGATTGGTGAGTACTATTCATGCATTAAGCCTTAATAACTGGCTGTGCGTAATTGGTTCCCAACACACTCGGAATAGTCCGGGACTCGGAATAGTGGCGACTATTCCGCATGCGGAATAGACGGCATTCCTTCGCCACGCATCTGCTCGAAGATCATTACGACATCCGCACGGTGCAGGAACTTCTCGGCCACTCCGACGTCTCTACGACGATGATCTACACACATGTCCTGAATAGGCCGGGGTTGGCAGTCAAGAGTCCGGCGGATAAATAACCCTCATCCGCACAGGCTACCGCCGAAGCCGCTTCTGCTGCAGCCGAAAGGTCCTGTCTACCCCCAGGGAATTTCCTCATAAAGTGAAGGGTGAAGAAATGGCTTGCAAGCTGACAAGCCTGTCAGCCTGCCGGCCTGTTTCTATGGCCTTTCTTCCGGATAGGAACAATTTCCTGCGGAAATAGGCATTTCTTCCGATTCAATCCCTGAAACCCCTTTGATATAGTCAAATCAGGACGAGCGGAAAAATCGGAAATCCGGAAGGAGGTGAGACAGATGGCGGCATACGACGAGGAAGACAGCGGGGGAAAAAAGGCGCTGCATCTGCTGCTCGGCCCGTTCGTCGGGCTGGCCTACGTGATCGCACTGCCCTTTATCTCGATCGTCGCCATAGCGGCGATGACGGGGAGAAAGCTGCTGGGAGCGACCTTCGATCTCCTGGGCAATCTCGTGTCCTTCGGCTGGAGACCCGGCGAGGCATACCTGGGCGGCAAGAAGAAGAAAGAGACGAAGAAGGAAAACTACCCGAACGACTCATAACGCATAAGCGTCATGAACCGACAACAGGCATCCGGCAGACGCCGTGATGTCGCTGAAAAGGAGGGGGAAATGCATACACTGTTCGATTTCATCACCCATGTAAAGATCGCCGAATATCTCATATCCATATCGTTCATCGCGGGGTTCATCCTTTTCTGGGAGTTTCTCAAACCCCGGCCGTTCAGGACCCTTGTCGACACAAGCAGGGACGACCTGGCATACATCAGGGAAACGGGCAGGGAGAATATCTGCAGGACGATCGGCAGGATCGCGAGCGCACCGTTCATCGGTCTCGCATATATTATTGCCGTTCCCTTTGTTTTCGCCTATGCGATCTTCTCGGCGGCGATGGGCGGCCTGCTCAGCGCCGTCGGCAGGGAAGCGGCCTTTGGATGGAGACCCGCGGAGTCGTATCTTGCGGGCAGGAAGAAGGATAAGGACCAGGAGCAAAAAAAAGACGGATGAGATGGAATGATCCCGAAATGTCGCCCTTGCAACGCAAGCGATTTCCGATGGGGGACCTGCTCGGATATCCCCCGCCGGAAATTGCAGAGGAGGAGGCAATCTCATGAAAAATATGATTCCGCTGCTTTTTATCACAGGCATCTTCATCACATATACAGTGTCGGCAAATGCCGGAAACTCCGGGAAGGCTCCTACGACGGCAACGCTGGACAGCCTGTCCGACAAATATGAGCCTGTAATATTCGACCACGCCAAACATACTGCCGTCGCCGGCGACTGCGGAGCATGCCACCACCGGCACGGCAACTTCGGCGCCCTGCCCTGCAGGGAATGCCACGCGCTCGATCCATCCGTGTTCAGGCATTCGGCGGTCAACGGTTTCACGGCCTGCAGGAGCTGTCACGGCCCCTATGATCCCTCCAATCCCCGGATGCCCGGCCTCAAGACCGCAAACCATCAGCAGTGCTTCAAGGGCCACAGGGCTCTCCCAGAAGTTCTACTGGTTCGAGCTTTCGCGGTGGTTCGTCGTCACCCTCGGGGGGATAGACGTCGCCGTATCATCCACCGCATCGCGGGAACGATGTTCGCATGTCTCGCGGCCCAGCACATCGTCGCGGCCTCATGCGGTGTCATGCTGAAAAAATGGCCGTCGTCGATCCTGACGGGCAGAAAGGATTTTGCGGACGCGATGGACAATCTCAAATACTACTTCGGCATGACAAACCGGCCCGCCCGCTGCGACAGGTATGATTACAAACAGAAGGTCGAGTACTGGGGCATTCTCGCGGGAGGCCTCATAATGATCGCTACGGGACTGACCCTGTGGTTTCCCACCTTTGTGGCCGCATATATGCCCGGGTCCGTGATACCGGCGGCGAAGGCCCTGCACACGAACGTCGCGATGATGATCTTTCTCATTACCGCGCTCTGGCATGTTTACAACTCCATATTCAGCCCGGATGTCTTTCCGGTCGATACGGCCATGTTCACCGGAAAGATATCCGTAGACCGCATGATGAAGGAACATCCGATTGAATTCGAAAGGCTTTACGGGTTCTCCCTCGAAGACGGGGAGCTTGAGGTCATAAGGAACGATATAAGACACGGAAAACGGCGGGAGACCGGAAGTTGACAGGGTTCCGGCCGGATATTTTTACTGAAACACGGAGTTGAATGCAAAAGAAAATAACCATCGCGATAATACTCAATGTGGTCATCATCTCGTGCACGCTGGGCGTTATCAGCTATCTGTCGGTCCATGCGAGTATAAACCGTTCCCTTCAAAACAGGGTTACACTGGCGAAAATAGTGGCGGACTACATCGAGTCTTCCCTTCAGAACAACCTCAGCCGGCTCTATGACATCTCCCTGTCGGGGAGCGTCGATCTGAATGACGGCGACTGGGCGCCGGAGAGCAGGGCGCTTGAGACCGCCTACAAGTACTCCCTTTTCACCGACGGCGTCTTCCTCCTGGACAGGCAGGGCAACGAACTGCTGACCTACCCGCCCCGCGACAGCTACTTCCGGAACCTCTCCCATATCGATTTTGTGAACCGCGTCCTTGTCGACGGCAAACCGGTCGTTTCGAGTGTTTTTACCCTCGAGCCGATCAAGGAAAGGGTGATCTTCATGATGGTGCCGCTGAGGGACAGGGGAAACTGCATCGTAGGGGTGGCCGGGGGCGTTCTCAATCCATCCTATCCCTTCATCAACCAGATCCTCAAGAGCATAAAACTCGGGGGCAACAGTTATATAGAAATAGTGGACCGCAACGAAGTCGTGATCGCCTCCAATAATCCGGCTGACGTTCCGGGGCGCCACGACCATGACGGGAAATTAAGCGAAATGATAAGGACCGGCAGGGCCGGGATAATGGAATGCAGGCACGGACTTCCGTCGAAAGACACAAAAGAAAAGAAATACGATATCCTTTCGGTCGTGCCCCTCAGGATAGCCCCGTGGGCCGTGGTAGTCGGAGAGGCGGAGAATGACCTGTTCGCTCCTTCAAGGGACCTTCAGAAGAAGTTTCTGCTGCTCGTAATCATTTTCATCTCGACCGCGATCGTGTTTGCTGTGGGCATGAGCAAGAGCATCGTGAAGCCGCTGAAGTCTCTTATCTCGGCGACGAACCGGATAGCTGGGGGCGACCTTTCGAAGCCGGTCGGCAACCTCGGCAGCGACGAGATCCTTGTACTCAGCAGGAGTTTCGACGACATGAGGAAGAAGCTCGACGACTCCCTCGAGAGCATTCGCCGTTACAATACGGAGCTGGAGCATCGCGTTGCAGTTAGAACTGAACAGATCCGGAAGAGCCGCCGGAACGTGCAGCAGCTCCTGCAGCAGGTCATTTCCTCCGAGGAGGACGAGAGAAAGAGAATAGCGAGAGGGCTGCATGACGAGATAATGCAGGACCTTTCCGCGTTTCTGATACAATTGGACATATGCAAGCTCAACCCGGAGGCTGTGAGCCCGCGGAAGATAGACGAAATGAGGGCGATGGTGGTCAAGACCCTTGACGATATTCATAACGTGATACATAACATGAGGCCCCTGATCCTCGACGACCTCGGCCTGGATGCGGCGGTCGTATGGCTCCTCGATAAACATCTCGGATCGAAGGGTGTGTATTATTACCCCGGCCTGACCAACTTCCCGAAGAAGAGATTCCCCGCCAGAGTGGAGACCTTATTCTTCAGGATTGTACAGGAGTCGGTCATCAATGTCGCAAGGCACGCGGAAGCAAAAAACGTGTTATACATGACGCAATAAGTAATTGCGTATAAAGGTAAAAATATGATATGCTGTATTCATGAAACCATTAACCATTACCGATGCCTCAACCATTATTTTGGGATTACAGGATGAAATCCGTCGTTCGG
>JBJKSM010000068.1:0-18110 GCA_046704045.1 Thermodesulfovibrionales bacterium
CCGCATCGCATCAACGGAAATCATCTAACACCAGGGGGGGCAAAGCCCCCCCTGCACTAAAGGTCAACTCAATTTGCAAAACGAATTAATCCGAAATAATGGGCCAGTTTAATTCGCAAAACAACACCCGGCGGTTGCAGGGCATCCCCAGGGGAAGGCTACCGTGGAAAGGCAAATCCCCTATGTGCGAGAAAACTTCTTCAAAGGGGAGCAGTTCATCGACTGCGAGCACGTCCAGAGGGAAGCCTTGAAGTGGTGCATGGACGTGTCTGGGATGAGGATCCATGGCACGACGAGGAAGAGGCCCAGGATAGTCTTTGAAGAGCAGGAGAAGGCGCTTCTGCTGCCGCCACAAGAAGAACGCTTTGATGTCCCCAAATGGGGCTCTGCAAAAGTTCACCCTGATCATCATATCCGTTTCGGCAATGCTCTATATTCGCTGCCCACGGAATATATCGGCAAGAAGGTGGAGATCCGCCTGGACAGCAAGCTTATGCGCATATACCATCAAGGGGCTGTCATCAAGACCCATCCCCTTATGCCCGAGGGCAAACGATCCACCGATTACGAGGACTACCCGAAGCACAAGACGGCGTATGCGATGAGGAACTGTGATTACTACATAAGCAAGGGAAAGGAGGTGGGAACCAATTGCGGCGCCTTTATGGAACAGCTGCTTTCGGGGGACTTCCCCTGGAGCAAGCTCAGACAGGCGCAGAAGCTGATACGACTGTCTGAGAAATACGGAACGGAACGGACAGAGCAGGCATGCGGCCGTGCCCTGTCCTTCAGCCTCATCGATGTCTTCAGGCTGGAACGTATCATCAAGCAGGCCTTCGATAAGGAGGCCGAAAAAGGAGGTGGTAAAAGAGGTGTTGTAGTACCGGCCCGTTTCGGCCGGCCGGCGGAATACTTTACACAGAAAGAGGAGGAACAAAAACTTGGAAACAACGAATGAACTGAAGCAGACATTGAAACGATTACGTCTTTCAGGGCTGCTGGCCACTCTGCCGGACAGGGTGGCCTACGCCAAGGGGACGAAACTCTCCTACACTGAGTTCCTTGAACTCATCCTCAACGATGAGATCCAGAGGAGGGAGGACACAAACATCGCCACAAGGCTTAAGAGCGCCTCAGTGGACCTCGACCAGACCTTCGAGAGGTTCGACTGGGATGCTGCGATCACCGTCGATAGGGACAGACTCAAGGACCTCTTCAGCCTGGAGTTCATCAGCCGCAAGGAAAACGTCCTCATCTGTGGACCTGTGGGCGTGGGGAAGACCTTTATCGCAAATGCCCTTGCCCACAGCGCATGCAGAAGAGGACATAAGGTCCTTATGCTCAGGGCGGCCACGATGTTCAAAAAGCTTCTGCAGAGCAGGGCCGATAACTCCTACGGCAGAGAGCTGGTAAAGCTGATCGGCCCCGAACTGCTCATCATCGACGACTTCGGCCTCCAAAGACTCAGCGATGAGCAGGCGACGGACTTCTACGAGGTCATCATCGAGAGGTACGGAAGGGCCTCCACGATCATAACCAGTAACCGCGATGTCCACGAATGGATGGCGCTCTTCGACGATCCGATCATGGCCAACTCCGCCCTTGATCGCCTCGCCCACAACGCCCACCAACTGGTTATCGAGGGGGAAAGCTACCGACGGAAGAAGGAGCCCCAAAGGAGGAAAAAGGCACAGGCTTGATTATGTTCTAAAACCTATGCTAAAAAATCGAGGATAGGATGCTGCACCTGGGTCAATAAGTGTGAAAACTAGGTGGGTCAAATAAGGTGAAAAACGACAGGAAAAGTAGTAATATCATTAAAACAGAAGGTATTATCTTTGTATTAAGGCAAAGACTAAAATGGAGCTCACAAACGGCCATAAGGAGGTGCTGTCAACTATTTTGTGTAAATTTGATAAAGGGGCAAATTGGGCCGCACCTTTCCTATCGGGTTTGCTCGCCAGTTCAACTCCATCTTTAGCGATATAAATGCGAGAAGCCTATAGCAGGCATTCTCTCCGGCTACTATTTCCATGGACTTCGTTCTTCGCTTGAATTCTTTATTCAGCCTCTCGATGATATTCGTTGTCCGAAGCGATATCCATTCCTCTTCGGGAAACTTGAAGAAGGTCAGACAGGCATCCAGTGACTGAGTTAATGATTTCACCGCCGAGGGGATTTCTTGTTCCCATTTCTTATAAAAGCTTTTGTGGAATTCATCTGCCTTTCCCCGTGAGGATGCGTAGAATATGGATCGCAGATCGTCGGCGACCTCTTTTTTCACCTTATGGGGGACCTTGGCCAATACATTCCGCGCCACATGCACCTGGCATCGCTGCACCTTTGCATGGGGAAACTCTTCCTTGAATACTTTTTCCAGTCCGGAAAGCCCATCCATGATCCCCAGCCGTACCGATGATCCATCCAGCCCTCTGCCCTTAAGATCCCTGAAAAACTCCCTCCAGTTCGTCGCTGACTCCTTGTCGCCGCTCTGAAGGCCAAGGACTAATCTCGTACCGACCTCCGTCACCCCGATCGCAGCCAGGACAGGAGTATTTTCAATGCTGCCTTCTACCCGCATCTTGAAAATCACACCGTCCACGAATATGTACTTTATCTTTTCCGCGGATAAATCACGATTGCGCCACTTCTCTACAGCCCCGGTCAATTCCCTGTTTGCAGTACTCACTTCTTCATGAGAAATCTCTCGCCCGATAAGTCTTCTGCTCAACATGGACAACGTACGGGTGCTTATCCCGGTCAAATACATGATCGATAGGTCCTCCGCTATCCTGTCTTCATATCGCTTGCTGCGCGGCAGTACCTGGGTCTGATATTCGCCGTTGCGATCTCTCGGGACCTTTACCGCCACTTCTCCAATCCCTTTAATGCAGAAGTTGCGCGGATAGCTGCCATTGCGATGGTTTGCCTTGCCGGTGCGTCGCTCGTATTCCTCACGCCCCAAAACATGCGTCAGCTCCGCCTTCATCAGGTTCGTCAGATAATCGCCGACATCTTTCTGTACATTCATGGTGACCATCTCAAATATCCTTGCCGGATTCTCCTGTACCTCTTTCATTAAACTTACAACTTCTGGTACGCTAATCTTAATTTCCACGGGTGCTCCTCCTTTGAATGTTTGTTATTGGCGTAACAAAATATTCTATAGGAGGTGCGCCCCTTTTTTTACCCTTATTTCCATTTCACACAAGAAAGTTTACACTGCCCATAAGGATCTCAGCAGGTTGTTGAAAAACTCAAGTTCAAGCATGCGCTCAGTCGCACTTATGGTTGTTTTAACTCGGGGAAAAACTCTCGTCCATTCCGCGGAACTAAGAATGTGATGTACTGGATGTACATCACGCCCCAAGAGTTTTCATAGATGTGAGGAATTCTTTCGGCATTAGTGAGTCCCCTGATTTCTCGGGAACGTTGAGTAGGAGGTGTTAACGACATCGCTCAACGAAAATGGAGGGAAGCTTCTCATTGGCCGGATTTCGATGAGGGTTACTTCCGCCATTTCACACGTGAGAACCGCACCCTCAGAAATCTTTTCCGGCAGGGTGGCATTCCAAAGGTTCTGGTGCCCTCTATATGGGAGTTTCGCGGAGCCGCAACCCGCGTTGACTCCTGTGAGAAAGAAAGGCATCGTTATGCTGCTCCGGGGTCATAGCGCCAAATCCGGCCGGAGCCTCAGAAAGACCGGTTCACGCAGCAGGCCGTCTCTCGTGACCGCAGCGAACTGCACCTCGCAGATCACCCGCGGCTTGATCCATACGGTCTGCGCATCGTCAACCGGCCTTTCTTTCACCGGTCTTTTTATCCGCCCGATGCCCTTTATATAAGCGGATACCTCTTTCATCGTCTTTTCGTCAAACCCCGTCCCCACCTTGCCTGCATAGGTGAGGCCGCCCCTGCTCTGCAGTGCCAGCTGCAAAGCGCCGAACAGGGGCGCCCGTCCGCCTTTTCCTTTCGTGTAGCCGATGATCACGCATTCCATCGTCTGCCGCTTTTTTATCTTCAGCCACTGCGCGCTTCGGGTGCCCGGCCTGTACGCACTGTTTCTTTCCTTTGCCATGATTCCCTCAAGTCCTGCTTCCATCGCGGCCCTGAACAAATCTCCTCCCTCTGAAACGGCCTCGCTCACGCGGTACCGTGTCCCCCGTCTGATCGCGTCCTCCATCCATGCGCGCCGCCGGACCAGCGGCTCATTCACGACCGGGCGGCCGTCGAGGTAGAGGCAGTCAAAGACATAGCATACGGCCGGATATTTGGCGTGGGCCCTCCTGACCGCAGCTTCCCCGGTCTGCTGCATCCGGTGGATCACGTCCTGAAACACCGGCCTTCCTTCATTATCGAGACAGACGATTTCCGCATCGAAGAGGGCCGAAGCCGCCCTGAACGCCCGATCGGGAATAAGGAGTTCAGGAAACCGTGCCGTTATGTCGAGCCGGTTACGGCTATGGATGCGCAGTTCGCCTTCGTCCAGTGCGACGAGTGCCCGAATGCCGTCCCACTTAACCTCATAGAGATAATCCCCCGATACCGGCGTCGCATCCGCTGATTGTGCAAGCATCGGTTCTATGGGATCGCGCAGCCAGTCGACCTGAGGCCGGTCCGCCCGGTCGAGAAGCCACTCCTTCTCCCAGGTATGATGCATGCGGTACTCCGCGCTGATGCCGCCGCCTTCAAGCCGTAAGTGAAACCCCTTTTTCTTCTCCTTCGTGATTTCATATTTTCCACGTGCGTAGATCCATATCTCGCCGCCGCCGTATTCTCCCTTCGGTATTGTCCCCTCGAAGCTCAGGTACTCGAGAGGATGGTCTTCCGTCGCAACCGCAAGGCGCATGATGCCCGGCCGGGGAGGGAGGCCCTTCGGGACAGCCCAGGACTTGAGCACGCCGTCCTTTTCGAGACGAAGATCATAGTGCAGGCGGGTCGCGTGGTGCCTGTGCAGGACAAATGCATCGCCTTCTCCGACCGCTATCACAGGCGGCGGCTCGGATGTCTTCGCGAAATTTCTCTTCCTGCGGTATTCGCCGAGCATGTTCGGAGTCTTCTGCTTCAATGCAGGCGCTTTTTCCTTTTTTGCTGCCGCAACCTTTCTCACGGTATGAAGGCCCGCCGCATAAGCGGCGATCCCCTCCCATGCGTCACCGTTGCGCAGCAGGCGGGCGGGCACATTACGAAGGTTAAAGTCGGCGGCGCTTCCGATATCCGCCAATTCGTCCCATCGAACAGGCATCGATACCGTAGCGCCCGGAAGTCCCCTGACGCTGTATGCCGCCACGATAGTCTGATAGGTCCTGTTGCGATATATGTCAATCAGCACCCTGCCCCTTCGCGCCTCCTTCCTGACGTGCAGGGTGGCGGACCGGCCGTGCGATTCGACGAACTCACCGGCCACTTCTTTCGCCGCCTCGAAGACCCTGTCGAAAGTCCACTTCGGCTCTATGGGGACGACGATGTGAAGACCCTTGCCCCCGGTTGTCTTTACGAACGGGCGATATCCAAAATTCTCGATCCGCTCTTTCAGCTCGATGGCGATTCCGGTAAGTTCCCGGAACCTGAAATTTTCGGGCGGGTCCAGATCGAATACGAAGTAGTCGGGTTTGTCGAAATGCGGAGAGCGGCAGTGCATCTGATGAAGCTCGATGCAGGCGAGGTTGGCCAGCCACACAAGCGATGCCTCCCCGCTTGCCATTACATAATCGATCTTTTCCTTCCCGGATTCCCCGAGCACGACGTGCTCTATCCAGTCAGGCGCCCATTCGGGCCTGTTCTTCTGGAAGAACTTCTCGCCGTCAATGCCGTCGGGATAACGCACGAGCGAAAGCGGCCGGCCTTTCAGATGGGCAAGTATGGTCGGAGCGACTTTGAGATAATATTCGATCAGCTCCGCCTTCAGGATACCGTCGCCGGGGTACAGAACCTTCTTCAGATTTGAAAGCCCGATCTTGTGCTTGCCGACGTTGACTGTTTGGGATGTCCTGGACATGGGCATTACTTCGGGCTAATCGCGCGCAAGCTCACGAAACCTCATTGCCAGTTCGGCTCCTTTGGCCTCTTCCTCGTGTTTGAAAAAAACGAATGCCTTCTTCCATTTTTGCGAACGGGTTCTTTCGATCCACCGCGACAGTTCCGCATCCGTGTAAGCAGAACGGCGCAGCCGCAGGTATCCCCATGCCGCCGTGCTTACGATCGCATTTGCCGGGTTCTCGTCGGTATCTTCAACGCAGAGGCCGCAGCCACTTTTGCGAAGGAGGCTCAGGGTCCCCGCTTCGAGCCAGGATGGGCTCCTGAAGTCGAACGCACAGGAGGCGCCGCGCGGAACCAGGGAGAGAAAATCTTCCAGTGCGGCACGGTCCGCGCGAAAACTCTTCGGAAGCTGGAAAAGGACCGGCCCCAGCTTTTCCTCCAGGACAGACAGGGTCCTGAAGAGGTAATCGGTCTCCTCCTCCACGTCTTTCAAACGCTTCAGATGGGTGATGACCTGCGGGGCCTTGATCGCGAAGACAAAATCGGCGGGGACCTGTTCGCCCCAGGATGAGAGGACGCCCTCCGTGGGCATGCGGTAGAAGGTATTATTGATCTCTACCGCGCCGAGACGTTCCGAATAGAAGCGGAGCATTTCCTTCGGCGATATTTTTTCGGGATAGAATATCCCTTTCCATTCTCTGTACGCGTACCCGCTTGTGCCGATATGGATCTTCATGTCTTCGATGCTCTTTGCTGTTTCAGGTGCCATGGCACATACTTTTACCCGGGGGCCGACCGGGGCGCCCCGTCCTCCTGCATCTCCGCACGGACCTTCGGAAGGGCGTCGGGACATTCCTTCTGAATGAATGCGAGGAGTTTTTCCCTCACCTCGCAGCGGAGGTCCCAGGCAGTCGAAGAATCCGGCGCATCCATGATTGCCCTCAGCTGCACTGTCCTTTCGGTGGCGTCCGTTACCTGCAACGCCCAGACATCCCCCTTCCAGGATTTCGATTCCTTCAGTATGCGCCGGAGCTCCTCCCGGACCTTTTCTACCGGTACGGTATAATCGGCGTAGAGATAGACCGAGCCGATCAGATCGGATGACTGCCTTGTCCAGTTTCGAAAGGGCTTTTCCAGGAAATAGCCTATCGGGACAACGAGACGCCTGAGATCCCATATCTTGACGACGACGTAAGTCAGCGTTATCTCCTCGATCCTCCCCCACTCGTTTTCCACAACCACTACGTCGTCCAGCCGGATGGGCTCCGAGAGGGCTATCTGGATGCCGGCCAGAATATTGGAGAGGACCGGCCGGGCGGCCACTCCGAGAACGATGCCGGCGAGGCCAGCCGAGGCGAGAATCCCGGCGCCCAGTCTGCGGAATTTCTGAAAACTCAGCAGAACGGCGGCAAGGGCGACTATCAGGATGGAAACGACGAGTATCTTCTTTATGATCCTGAACTGGGTATATATCTTTCTCGCCCTGAGGTTGTCGCGGTCGGCGATATTATACCTGCTGAGGACGATATCCTCGAGCACCGACGTTAACGCCGCGAGAATCCAGGCTGTCCCGAATATCAGGAGAACGACCAGCAGTTTTTCAATCGCTTCGCGGACATCGGAAGTAACGTGTACAAACTGAAAGACGACGTAAAACGTCACAAGGGGGATCAGCGTCCGTGCGGGCCTGCCCAGATGATTCACGAATGAGTCATCGACCACACTCGACGTCTCCCGTGCTATTCGGGCCATGACCCTGAAGAGAATACCATGGATAAGGAGCCCCGCAATAAGCGCGCCCAGCAGAACGGCCGCTGAATAGACCGAGGGTTCCAGATGCGCCATCGCCCGTTCCATTGCGCCTCCTTAGTCGTTTTCCCGATCCGCCGAAGTTCTTGCCGGCTCATCCGGAATCCAGCTGGAGCTATGGTCGATCCCCTGTCATTCCGACAGGTTTATGCGCCCTTTTGCCGGATAAGACTACGGCCCGGGGTTGTACCAGAAGCCGCCGCCCGCTATGATCCGGTCCGCCTCGACGGGGCCCCAGGTATTCCGTTCATAGAAGTAGAGAGGCCCTGCGCCCGCAAGGACCGGCTCCACGATCCGCCACTGTTCTTCAACAGAGGTTTCAAGCGCAAAGAGTGCGGGGTTCCCGACGATCGCGTCGCCGAGCAGGCGCTCGTAGGGCGACATTGCATCGCCCTCATTCTGGACGAGGGTGAGCGCAACGTCCTCGCCGACCCCGATTTCACCGGGTATCTTCACCCTTATGCCGAGTTCGATCAGCACGTCGGGACTGAGCCGGAACCTGAAGTGGTTGGACATCAGCGGCACAACCTCTCCGAACGCCTCCCGGGGCGGCCGTTTAAACTCGACCGTGACCGTCGTCGAAGAGACGGGCAGGCGCTTGCCGTGCCTGATATAAAAGGGGACCCCCGCCCAGCGCCAGGAGTCGATGAGAAGTTTGACGGCTACGAAGGTCTCGACCGGGGAATGTGCCGCAACGCCCGGCTCCTGACGGTAGCCCTTGTACTGGCCGCGCACCACCTCGGCCGGATCGAGCGTACGTATCGCACGAAGGATGCGGGTGCTCTCGTCCCGCCGCGCCCCGGGGTCGTCGCCGCTGGGGGCGTCCATCGCGAGAAACGCCACGATCGCCAGCAGGTGGTTCTGAAGCACGTCGCGGACCGCGCCGGCCTCCTCGTAGAACTTTCCACGTTCCTGGACCCCGAAGCTCTCGGCCATGGTGATCTGGACGCCCGAGATGTAATTGCGGTTCCAGATCGGCTCGAACATGGAGTTTGCGAAACGGGTGTAGTAAATGTTCTGTACCGGTTCCTTTCCGAGAAAATGGTCGATCCGGTAGATTGACGCTTCCGGAAAGGCCCCGGTGAGGATGCGGTTGAGCTCCCGGGCGGAGGCGAGGTCGCGGCCGAACGGCTTCTCAACGACGACACGCGCCTGCTCCGCGCAACCGGTTTTGCAGAGCCCGTCTACGACTGTTGCAAACATGCTCGGGGGGATAGCCAGATAGTAAAGCGGGCGCTGCGCGCTGCCGAGCGTCTTGCGCAGGGCTGTGTAGGTCGAGGAGTCGGCATAATCGCCGTCTATGTATCCCAGGAGAGAGCAGAGTTTTGCGAAAGCCTCCTCATCGATGCCGCCGTGTCTTTCGAGGCTTTCCCTGGCGCGCCCTTTGAGCTTTTCGAGGTCCCAGCCCGACTTTGCCGCGCCGATGACCGGGATGTCGAGACGCCCCTGAACGATGAGGGCCTGAAGGGCGGGGAATATCTGCTTGTATGCAAGGTCTCCCGTTGCTCCGAAGAAAACGAATGCGTCCGACACCGGGGCGGCAATGGTCAATCGATCTCCTTTGCTGTCAGTTATGAAACGCCCGCTTCAGGATTTCCATGAGCCGAAACGGCCCATCTATTTGTACCATGAAAATATTCTTCTGTCAAACGGCGCCGGCCGGTTCCCGGCGCGGGATGTTCTTTGTCAGCGCAGCCCGCAGTGCGGCGCTATCCAAGGCTCTCTTACGCCCTTTGTCATGTGCGGGTGCACGCCGCGGGCGATGTCTCTGCCGCCTACTTTACGTCCACCACCTCGACGTTGAAGTTCAGGGTCTTGCCCGCGAGCGGATGGTTGAAGTCTATGACGACCGCATCCTTCCTGACCTCTTTGATTTTAACGGGGATGCGCCGGCCGTCTTTCCCCTGCGCAAGCAGAATCATCCCGGCCTTCGGTGTGACGCCGGCAGGCAGCCGCTTCCTGGGGACCTCCTGAAACGCCTTGGGGTTCACGAGTCCGTACCCCTCTTCAGGCTTTACCCTGAAAGATTTCTTCTGGCCGACCTTCATGCCCATGACGCCCTTTTCGAATCCCGGGATCACCTCGTGCGCCCCTTCCCTGAACTCCATCGGCTTGCGTCCTTTAGTGCTGTCCACCACCTTGCCGTCGACGGTAAGGGTATAGTTGATCCTGACGGTCCTGCCGTTTGCTACTACGGCCGTCTTTTTTGTCGGCTTTCCAGCCGCCCCCGCCGGGGCGGAAACGGCCGCGATCGCAATGAATCCGAAAAAAAGAACCTGTAGCACCACATTCACTCTTCTCATGCCGCACCTCTTGTTTTTAATGTTTGAGCCTGCGGAGCGGAGACAAAAAAAACCGCAAAGCAGAATACCTTGCGGCTGCATGCCAAAATACTCCGTAACGCTTCCACTTAGTGTAGCTGATTGAAACCCCGAAAGCAACCCGGCTCAGGGGGCCGGGCCATTCTGCCGGGGGAGACGCGCGCTTGACAGTTCCCCTGAATGCGCTACATTTGAAGCATGCGGGAGAATCCGCGAATCAGAACCTGACGAGGAGCGCAGGCATGCCGGATCAAAAGTTACCCCTGTCGAGGCCCCGGATAATCGTGCGCAGGCCGGAAGACATCTATCAGATCACCGGAGAGATCGTGAACGGCTCCTTTCACGGCCGCTGGCATTTCTCATTCGGCGAAAACTACGACTCCGAACACATGCAGTTCGGCACGCTTCGGGTCTTCAATGACGATACCCTCTCCCCCGGCGCTGTCTGGCCGCTTCACCCCCATCATGACATCGAGGTCGTCACCTATTGCGCGGAAGGGGAATTCCGCCACGCCGACCAGCGCGGCAAGGGAGGCGTCCTCAAAAAAGGCTGGGTGCAGCATACGACGGTAGGCAGGGGGATGTGGCATTCGGAGATCAACAACAGGCCTGACATGCCGATGCGGTTTATCCAGATGTGGTTTATTCCCTCCGTAAGCGGTCTGGTCCCTTCCGTGGAGCAAAAGGAAGTGGAGAAAAAGGAAAGGACAAACAATATCCTGCCTCTTGTTTCCAATGATGATGAGGGCGCGCTCCCCATCCATTCCGACGCCCGGGTATATTCCTGTTTTCTCGAAAAAGGGCATGGTGTGAAGCATTCTCTGGAAGAAGGTCGGGGAGCATATCTGTATGTGCTGGAAGGAGATTCAGTGGAAGTAAACGGCAACATGATCCCCGCCCTCGGAGCGGTCCGGGCCGCTGGAGCGATGGACATGCACGTATTCGGAAACGGCGACGCAGAGATGCTTCTCGTGGATGTTCTCCTCCCGGAAGGACCCGATTCGGAACATGACGTGAAGCGGAGTCGGCTTCAGAAGAATTCGCCAGGAGGTATATGAGCATGGAGAAGAGTTTCAGGATTCTCGGTTTTGCAGGGAGCCTGCGCAAGGGCTCCTACAACAAAGCCCTGTTGCGCGCGGCGCTTGAGCTTGTTCCGGAGGACGTGGAACTGGAGGTATTCGACCTGGAGGGTATCCCTCCTTTTAACCAGGACCTGGAAGATCAGCCTGTGGAAAAGGTGAGGGAGTTCAAGACGAAAATCAGGGCCGCGGACGCCATTCTTATCGCCACGCCCGAGTACAACTATTCGATCCCCGGCGTCCTGAAAAACGCCATCGACTGTGCCTCAAGACCTCATGCGGACAACGCGTTCGCCCATAAGCCGGTGGCCATGATGGGGGCCTCCCCCGGCATGATCGGCACCGCAAGGGCCCAGTACCATCTGCGGCAGTGCTTTGTCTTTTTGAGCTGCTTTGCGCTGAACCAGCCGGAGGTCATGGTCTCCTTCGCACCCGAGAAGATCGACAGGGACGGCAGGGTGACGGATCAGAAAACGAGGGAGCTGATCGGGCAGCTGATCGAGGGCCTTGTGTCCTGGACGAAACGATTGTCATCATCCGGGCCCGGCAGATAAATCCCGCCGGTTCGGTGGTATAATTTTTTCAGGACTATGGGTTTCGTCGATCTGTCCGGAACGGGTGGCTGATGGAAAACAGAATATCCCTGTTTTCCTTTCCCGCAGTATTGGCAATCATACTCGTTCTGACATCGCTTTCCGGTGCAAGCTCACAAAGAGGGATTGTTCTGAATACAGCCGATATCCCTCCCAATTCCACGCCCGACCACAGGGGGATCAGCGACAGGGTGCTGCAAGAGGCGTTCAGGCGCATCGGCATCCCGATGAGGATAGTCTGCCTGCCTTCCGAAAGAGCGCTCGTCAATGCCGATGAGGGAGCGGACGACGGGAACTTTGTCCGGATAAAGGAGATAGGCGCTTATTATCCCAATCTGGTTATAGTCCCGGAAAGTCTGGTGAAATTCGAATTTGTCGTTTTTTCGAAGAGACGGGATCTTCGCGTCGGCGGCTGGAGCGGCCTGAAACCGTACAATGTCGGGATCGTCCGGGGCTGGAAGATACTGGAGGCAAACATCAGGGGGACAAAGTCGCTTACGGAGGTGAAGGATGAACGCATCCTCTTCGGACTGTTGAATTCCGACAGGGTCGACGTTGCGGTCTACGACCGCATGCAGGGGTTGGCGCTTCTCAGGGAGCTTGGGTACCGGGGAATCCATGCAATCGGTTCGCCCCTCGCCGTCAGGGATATGTACCTTCATCTCAACAGGAGGAACGTCAAACTGGCGCCGCTGATCGCCGGGGCGATACGGGGAATGAAAAAGGACGGATCTTACAGGCGGATTGTCAGGCAGGTCCTGCATGCGTATCTTGCAAAGGGGGAGGTGAATCATCTTGTTAAATAAGATCAGGCAATCCATCGCCTGCCGTCTGTTCCTGGTGGTTTTCATCTTCAGCCTGCTTCTGACGCTCCTGCTTGCCGGCGCCCAATCATATTTCAACTATCGAAAGGGAGTCGCCTCCATCGATGAGAACTTCGAGCAGATAGAAAGAGGCCGGCTCAAGGCTATAACTGAAAGCCTGTGGGTGATGGACAGGGGGCTGCTGCAGGCCCAGCTCAACGGCATTTTGAATACCGGACACGTGAATTTTGCGAAGATAGAATACAGGAACCTGCTGATTGCGTCGGCAGGCGTTCCGGTGGGCGCGGCGGACAGGTACAGGGAGTTTCCCATGTACAGGATGTATGACAACAGGCGGATATACATAGGCACCCTGACGGTCGGGGCCGGCTTCAACGACATGCTTGAGGGCCTTAAGAGGAATATCTGGAGAGCGCTTCTCTATTATGGGATCCAGGTCTTTCTGATATCGTTGTTCGTTTTTTTTCTCTTCCAGTTTTACGTCACCAGGCATCTCGCGAGGATGGCTGCCTATTTCAGGAAACAGAATCCCCGGGAATCCGGCCGGCTCGTTCTCGAAGGCCCGGGCGCTTCCAACAATGACGAAATCGGTCAGGTGGTGGCCGCCATCAACACGATGAGCGGCAATGTGAGACGCGCCTTCTCGGCGCTTGAAACGGAGCTTCAGGGAAGGCGGCAGGCCGAAGATTCTCTTATGCTGTTTTCCCAGGCGGTGGAGCAAAGCCCGGTCACCATCATAATAACGGACACGGAGGGCAACATAGAATACACAAACCCGAAATTCTCCCAGCTCACGGGCTATCTTTCCGGGGAGGCGATGGGCAAAAAGCCCCTCTTCCTTCAGGCCGGGGAGCTGGCGGAGGAGGCGCACGAGCAGCTCTGGGCGACTATCACCGCCGGCAGGGTATGGAGCGGCGAAATACGCAACAGAAAAAAGAGCGGGGAGGTTTTCTGGGAGTCGGCGACCATTTCGCCGATAAGGAACAAGGGCGGCGAAATTACCCATTTCGTGGTGATAAAGGAGGATATCACCGAGCGGAAACAACTTGAGGCCCAGCTTCGGCAGGCGCAGAAGATGGAAGCGGTGGGACAGCTTGCGGGCGGCATAGCGCATGACTTCAACAACATACTGTCGACGATAATAGGCTATGGCCATCTCGTTCGCGACAGAATGGGCGGCGAGGACCCGCTGAGGGTCAATGTCGAACAGATACTCGAGTCGGCGGAGAAGGCGGCGGAGGTTTCACACGGCCTTCTGGCGTTCAGCAGAAAGCAGGTGATCAGTCCGAGGCCGGTTTCCATAAACGAAATTGTGAGGCAGTTCGATAAGCTGATCTGCAGGGTGATAGGAGAGGATATCGAATTGAAGTACGCCCTCACCGAAAGAGATCCCATTGTCATGGCGGACGTCGCCCAGCTCGAACAGGTCCTCATGAATCTCGCTACCAACGCCAGAGACGCCATGCCCGGCGGAGGCCGCTTTATCGTCAGTACTGATGTTACCGGGATAGACGACGGTTTTATCAAGGCCCATGGCTTTGGGGAACCCGGCAGATACGCGGTCGTTGCGGTGTCCGATACAGGCGCCGGCATGGATAAAAAGACGAAGGCGAAGATCTTCGAGCCTTTTTTCACGACGAAGGAGATCGGTAAAGGCACCGGCCTGGGACTCGCAATGGCGTACGGGATCATCAAGCAGCACGACGGCTTCATCAACGTCTACAGCGAGCCTGGGAAAGGGACGACGTTCAAAATATACCTCCCGGTGACCGGAATAAAGGCGGCCGCGCTTGCGGCGGAAGTTGCCGTCTCCGGCCCGGTGCGCGGGACAGAGACGATACTCGTGACCGAGGATGACGACAGATTGAGGAAGCTCCTGGAGATAATACTGAGGGAGAGCGGCTACACGGTGATCCTTGCCGAAGACGGCGAAGATGCGATAAACAAATTTGAGGAAAACAGGGAGAAGATCGGTCTCGTCATCCTCGACATGATAATGCCCCGGAAGAGCGGCAAGGAGGCATGTGAGGCGATACGCGGGATGAGGCCCGGGATCAAAGTCATTTTCCTGAGCGGTTATACCGCCGACAGGATAGAGAACAACAAATTGAGCGGGGAAGGATTCTCTTTTCTCACGAAGCCCGTATCTCCCAGGGACCTCCTGAGGAGGGTAAGAGAAATGCTCGACAAAAAATGAGACGCGGCCGCCTTGTCAGGTATATGGGATATAATGGAAAGAGGACGCCGGCCTGCAATTTTACTTTGTGAAACGGGAGGAGCATATGAAGATACGGTCCATCAACCCGTACACCGAAGAGGTGATGAAGGAATTCGATCTCATGACGCCGGAAGCAGTCGAAGGGGAGATCGGCAAGTCCCGCCGGGCCTTTTCGGCATGGAGTGAATTACCGGCTTCCGGACGCGCCTCCTTCGTCAGGAAACTCGGAGGGCAGCTCAGGGCGGAGAAGCGCAGGTACGCTGAAATCATGACCCTCGAGATGGGCAAACCGATCAGGGAGTCGGTGGGCGAGGTCGAAAAATGCGCCTGGCTCTGCGACTACTACGCCGATAACGGCCAAAAATTCCTGGAACCGGAAGAGATCGGGACCGAGGCGAAAAGGAGCTATGTCCTGTTCCAGCCGCTCGGCATCGTGCTCGCCATTATGCCCTGGAACTTCCCCTTCTGGCAGGCGCTCCGCTTCGGCGTACCCGCGGTCACCGCAGGAAACGTCGTGGTGCTGAAGCATGCGTCGAACGTCCCGATGTGTGCGCTTGCGATCGAGGAGGCCTTTCGGAAGGCGGGCTTTCCCGAAAACGTCTTCAAGACCTTTCTCATCGGGCCGCAGGACGCCCTGGGGCTGATCGACAACGACAGGGTCGACGCCGTTTCCCTCACCGGCAGCAACAGGGCCGGAGAAGAGGTGGGAGCACACGCCGGAAAGAAGATCAGGAAACTCGTGCTTGAGCTCGGCGGATCGGACCCGTTTATTGTCCTCGACGATGCAGACATTGAAAAAGCGGGCATGGTGGCGGTGGCCGCCCGTATGATCAATACCGGCCAGAGCTGCATCGCGGCCAAGCGCTTCATCGTCATGGAAAAGGCGGCCGGGGCTTTCAGGGAGGTTTTTCTCGGCCGGTTGAGGCAGTTGAAGATCGGCGACCCCATGGACGAGACCACCGATGTCGGTCCTGTTGCGAAACGCGAGATCCTCGATACTTTGAACGGCCAGATCCGTGATGCGAAAGAGAAGGGCGGGGAAATCCTTCAGGTCGAGCATTCCCAGGCGTGGGGGCTCTTCTTTCCGCCCTGCGTCGTGTATGGTACGAAGCCGGGCATGAAGATTCTGACCGAAGAGGTCTTCGGCCCGATAGCCCCGATCATCACCGTAAAAGACGAGGATGAGGCGGTCCGGGCGGCAAATGACACGGAATACGGCCTCGGCGCCTCGATCTGGAGCCGGGACCTGAAACGGGCCGAACGTATCGCCGGACGGGTCGAGGCGGGGTGCATCGCCATAAACGATATGGTGAAGTCGGACCCGAGACTCCCATTCGGGGGTGTGAAAAAATCCGGGATCGGCAGGGAGCTGTCTCATTACGGGCTGAAGGAGTTTGTGAATATCAAGACCGTAGTGGTAAGAGAGTAGGGCCGGATGAAGGCATCCGATCTTCTCGTAAAATGCCTGGAGAACGAGGGAGTCGAGTACATATTCGGTCTGCCGGGTGAAGAAACCCTCGACCTAATGGAGTCGCTCCGGAATTCATCCGTACGCTTCATCCTCGCCCGCCACGAGCAGGCGGCTGCATTCATGGCGGACGCCTACGGACGCTTTACCGGCAAGCCTGGCGTCTGCATCTCAACACTCGGTCCGGGGGCGACGAACCTCCTCACGGGGGTGGCAGACGCCTTTCTCGACAAATCCCCGCTCGTCGCCATTACGGGACAGGCCGACCTCAAAAGGATACATAAGGAATCGCACCAGTACGTCGACATCGTGGAGATGTACAGGAGTGTTACGAAATGGAACGGGAGGATAGAATATCCGGATGTGATACCCGAGATGGTCCGAAAGGCGTTCAAGGTAGCCTCTACCGAAAAACCGGGGTCCGTGCACCTGGAGCTTCCCGAAAACGTCGCGGCGATGGAGGTGGGCGAGATGTACCGGACGATGATCGCGCCCATCCGTCCGCGAAGGAGCTCGCCGGACAGGCAGTCCCTCAGGAAGGCGGCGGAGCTTGTCGAACAGGCCCGGTTCCCTCTCATACTTGCGGGCCACGGCGTTGTCAGGAAGTCCGCCGGCAACCGACTGCGGACATTTGCGGAGCTCTTCTGCATGCCGGTGGTGACGACTTTCATGGGCAAGGGTGGGATATCGGCGGAAAGCCGTTCCTGCATCGGGACCCTCGGGCTCGCAGAGGACAGGCAGATAGCCGATGTGTTTTCGAAGGCGGACCTCATCATAGCCGTCGGCTACGACCTTGTCGAGTACGCGCCGAAAAACTGGAACCCGAATCTCGACAAAAAGATCATCCACATCGACTTCACCACAAGCGAGGTCGATCTGCATTATGTGCCCGATGTCGAGATCATCTCCGACATCAGGGAAACACTTGAGCTTCTGCAGGGGGTGGTGAGCACCAACAAGACGTGCGAATTTCTGATCTCCGCGAGGCGGGACTTCATCGATGGGTTCGAGAGGGAAGGGACGGCCGATTCCTGGCCGCCGAGGCCGCCGAGGATCATCTACGGAATCCGCAAGGTGCTCGGGCCGGACGATATCCTGATATCCGATGTGGGGTCGTGCAAGTTCTGGGCCGCAAAATTCTATCCTGTTTACCGCAACAACACCTTTATCCTTTCGAACGGTTTCGCCTCCATGGGGTTTGCGTTCCCTTCTGCGATCGTGGCAAAGCTCATCTACCCGGGGAGGAATGTAGTGGCCCTCTGCGGAGACGGCGGCTTCCTGATGAACGTGCAGGACCTGGAGACCGCGTGCAGGCTGAAACTCAATTTTGTCGTCGTTATCTTCAACGACAGCGGATACAACCTTATAAAGTGGAAGGCGGAAAAGAAGTTCGGTGCCTCCTACGGCGTGGACTTTTCCAACCCGGACTTTGTGAGGCTCGCCGAGAGCTTCGGGGCCGTCGGCATTAAGCTGGAATCCTCAGTGGAATTCGAGGATGTGCTCGGTGAAGCCCTGAGAGGGACCGGTCCCGTCATTATCGACGTTCCGATAGATTACGCCGACAACGAGATGATCAACAGGCTTTTGTAAGGATGCATATTTAAGGGAGAAGTCGTGAACGGCAGAAAATATGTCTTTACACTATGTTGCGTGACTGCATTCCTCTCTTATGGGCCGGCTGCCCCGGCGCAGCAGAAGGTCGTGGCGTGCATAGCCTGCCACGAATTTCTGGGCGGAGAGCTTGAAAGGCCCGTTTCTCAATGGAAGGGTTCCGTTCATCGGCAGAACGGAATTACCTGCGACCTCTGCCACGGGGGAA
>JBJKSM010000069.1:0-6650 GCA_046704045.1 Thermodesulfovibrionales bacterium
CCGTCTCACCCCGTCCGCACACAAACACGTTTACTTACTGGAAAATAAAAGGGAGCTCCAATGAAAAAGGCAGTGATCGTTATCGGATTGATAGCAGTCGCCGGAATCGCCGGTTTTATCTTGTTCAGGCACAAGGGAGATGAAGTGCAGTACAGGACCGAAAAGGTCTCAAGAGGAGATATCGAGGCGACGGTGACCGCCACCGGCACGGTGAATGCGGTTACCACGGTGCTGGTTGGAACCCAGGTCTCCGGCACCATAAAGAAGATCTACGTCGATTTCAACTCGCACGTGAAAAAGGGGCAGCTCATCGCACAGATCGATCCGGCCACCTTCGAAGCGCAGGTGGAGCAGCAAAAGGCGAACGTCTATGCGGCGAAGGCGAACCTGGAAAAGGCGGATGCCTCGGTTGTCGACGCCAAAAGGACGATGACGAGGAACAGGGAGCTTCTTGCCAAGAGCCTGATCGCGCAAAGCGATTTCGATACGTCGCAAACTAATTACGAGACCGCCGTGGCACAGGTATCGGCTTCGAAGGCGGCGGTGGCGCAGGCGGAGGCCTCGCTGAAGAGTGCGCAGACGAACCTCGGGTATACGAGGATCGTCTCGCCGGTGGACGGTGTTGTCGTCTCCCGGAACGTCGACGTCGGCCAGACCGTTGCCGCCAGCTTCCAGACCCCCACGCTCTTTACCATCGCCCAGGACCTCACAAAGATGCAGATAGACACGAGCGTCGCAGAGGCGGACATAGGAAGGGTAAAACTGGGCCAGGAGGTCGACTTCACCGTCGACGCCTATCCGGACATAACATTCAAGGGAAAGGTATGGCAGATCAGGATCGCGCCGATCACCGTCCAGAACGTGGTTACCTACGACGTGGTCGTACTCGTCGACAACAAGGACCTGAAACTCATGCCGGGGATGACCGCCAACGTGTCGGTCGTGGTGGCGCAGGAAAAGGACGTCCTGAAGATCCCCAACGCGGCGCTCAGGTTCAGGCCCGCCCAACGCGGCAAGACAAAATTTGAGAGAGGGGCGGGCATATGGGTTCTCGAAAACCAGGCGCCCAAACGCGTACCGGTCAAGCTCGGGATCAGCGACGGCAATTATACCGAGATCGTTTCAGGCGACCTTAAGGAGGGACAGGACGTGATCGTGGAGTCTCTCACAAAGGCTCAGCAGCAGGAGGCCCCGAGGGGAAGAGGCCCGAGGTTCTTCTGAAATGGCCCTCATCGAAGCAAGGGAAATAGAAAAGACCTACCGGCTCGGCGATATCGACCTGCGGGCGCTCGACAAGGTCTCCGCTGTCATCGAGAAAGGCGAATTCGTGGCCGTGATGGGCCCTTCCGGCTCCGGCAAGTCGACGTTCATGAATATCCTCGGGTGTCTCGACAAGCCTACCGGAGGGAAGTACCTGCTTGAAGATGTCGACGTGGGCGGCCTCAGCAGGGACGACCTCGCGGGCATAAGAAATAAAAAGCTGGGCTTTGTATTCCAGGGGTTCAACCTCCTTTCCCGCACCTCGGCGCTCGAAAACGTGGAACTCCCCATGCTCTATGACGGCCTCTCTGCAAGGGAGAGACGGAGCAGGTCGATGGAGGCGCTCAAGAGTGTCGGGCTCGATGGAAGGGAAGATCACCATCCCAATCAGCTCTCCGGGGGCCAGCAGCAGAGGGTGGCGATCGCGCGCGCCCTTGTCAATAAAGCCCCGATCATCCTCGCGGACGAGCCGACGGGTAACCTCGACACGAAGACGAGCGTAGGGATCATGGAGCTCTTTGTGAAGCTGAACAGGGAATCGCATATCACCATCATCCTTGTCACCCATGAGCCCGACATCGCAACATACAGCAGGAGGGTGATAAAGTTTCTCGACGGCCATATCGTCAGCGACGAACCGCAGGAGCAGAGGTCATGATCAACATTCCTTCGACGGTGCGGATATCCCTGAGGGCACTCAGGGTGAACAAGATGCGCTCCGCCCTCACCATGCTCGGCATCATCATAGGGGTCGGCGCCGTGATCGCGATGCTGGCCGTGGGCACAGGGGCGAGCATGCAGATATCCCAACAGATATCAAGCATGGGCAGCAACCTGCTCATCATTCTCCCGGGCTCCACTACCTCGGGAGGCGTGAGGATGGGGGCGGGCACGCAGCCCACCCTCACCATGGACGACTCCGAGGCGATACTCAGGGAATGCCCCGCTGTCGCCGACGTGGCGCCCGTGCTCAGCGGGGTGGCACAGGTTGTCTACGGCCACCAGAACTGGTCCACCGGTGTGGTGGGTACGACGCCCGGCATGCTTGATGTGAGGGACTGGCCGATCGCATTGGGAAGGTCTTTCACAGACCAGGACGTGAAGAGCGCGACAAAGGTATGCCTGCTTGGACAGACCGTAGTGGACTACCTCTTCGGGGATGAAAACCCGGTGGGGCAGATAGTCAGGATCAAGTCGGTGCCCTTTACGGTAGTCGGGGTGCTCGCGGCAAAGGGCCAGTCGCCGATGGGGCAGGACCAGGACGACACCATCTACATCCCGGTCACGACTGCGCAGAAGAAGCTTTTCGGCACGGCCTTCCCCGGCATGGTGAGGATCATCATGGTGAAGGCCAAGACCGAGCAGGACCTCGGCCCGGCGGAGCAGCAGATCAACGCGCTGCTCAGGCAGAGACACCATATCGGGCAGAAGCAGGACAACGATTTTACCGTGAGGAACCTCACCCAGATGATGCAGGCGGCAGAGCAGTCCACAAAGGTCATGACGCTCCTTTTAGGGGCGATCGCATCGGTTTCCCTTCTTGTCGGGGGAATAGGTATAATGAACATCATGCTCGTCTCGGTAACCGAGAGGACGAGGGAAATCGGCATACGCATGGCGATCGGCGCAAAGACATGGGACATACGGCTTCAGTTCATCATCGAGGCGCTCATCCTGTCGCTGACCGGAGGCGTGATAGGCATCATCGTTGGCGTGTCGGGTTCGAAGATATTGGCGATGGCGGCCGGATGGACCACTGTGGTCTCGCCTTTTTCGATACTGATGGCCTTCGGTTTCTCGGGACTCGTAGGCATCTTCTTCGGGTTCTACCCGGCGTACAAGGCGTCTCTTCTGAACCCGATAGACGCGCTCAGATATGAGTAGACATAACGCCCCCCCTCTTAATTTGAGAGGAGGAATAAGACACCCCCGCCCCTCGCCGGGGAAGAGGGTCAGGGGCAGGGTGAGGGTTAACGGATTGATGGAGGCTGTTTCATGAAAGTGAGATTCATCGCGCTGCTTGTGGCTCCGCTCCTTCTCGCGGCTCTTTCGGCTGTTGCACATGCGGAAGTGCTGACCCTTGTCCAGGGGCTTAAGCTTGCGACGACGAACAGCAGGCTTATAAAGATCTCGCAGCGCGAGGAAGATATGGCAAGGGAGGACGCCCTCATATCGAGATCGAAGCTTTTTCCGGATGTGAACGCGTCGGCGGACCTGACCTCCTATGCGCGGCAGCCGGGCGCGGTCTTCGGAGATTTGTCCGTGCCTACGTCCGAGAGGAATTTTCCTGCCTACACCCTGAGCGTCGAGCAGACGCTGTACGATTTTCAGAAAGAAGCCTCCAGGTACAGGGCGAGCTTGATCGGGGTGGATATCAGGAAGATCGACACCAGGAGGATAAGGAACATCGTTGGTCTGAGCTTTGCGGTGGCCTACTTCGACCTCCTCGAATCAAACAGGATGGTCGACGTGGCGCAGAGGGAGGTCGAGAGGGTGGAGTCCCATCTCAAGGACACGAAGAACCTTTATGAACAGGGCGTGGTCACGAAAAACGATGTGCTCCAGGCGGAGGTGCGGCTCGCAGACTCGCGCCAGAGGCTGCTTGCCGCGAAAAACTTAAGCGCCCTGGACGCCTCGCAGATAAACAACTTCCTGCTGAGGCCGCTTAACTCGGTTGTCCAGCCAGAGGACGTGGACCCTTCACTTCTTGAGTCCCGGGCGATATTCGGTCTCGAAAAGGCGTGGGACGCCGCGATGCGGTCGAGGCCGGAATTGCAGATCGTGGATGCGACACTCAAGGCCCAGGACTTCGAGGAGAAGGCTCAGAAGGCCGACTACCTGCCGAAATTTTTCGTCAGGGGCGAGTACGATTACATGGACAACAGATACCTGCTCCACGAGGGCAATGCCTCCGTGCTCTTCGGGATGAGCATCAATTTGTACAAGGGCGGAAGCACGAAGGCCGGGGTGGCGAAGATCGAATTCGGGAAGGAAAGGCTCCGCGAACAGAGGCAGCAGCTCACGGACGAGATAAGACTCGAGGTGAAACGGTATATCCTCGACTCCGAGACCGCTAAGGAGCGGGTGGCCGCGACAAAGGATGCGGTGACGCAGGCGGAGGAAAATCTCAGGATCGACAGGGTAAAATACACCGAAGGCGTTGGCACGGCAACTGACGTGCTCGATGCGGTCACCCTTCTTACCGTGGCGGAAACGAACTACTACAGGTCGATCTATGACCTGATGCGGGCGGAGGCGGGAGTCCTCTACGCAACCGGAAGAGACATAGCGGAGGTATATCAATAAAAATCATAACCCCACCTGACCTCCCCTTACCTTAAGGGGAGGGCGAGAGCCCCTCTCGGGTTAACGCCCCCGCTTTCGGCACCCCCTCTTAAGGTAAGAGGGGGCGAGGGGGAGTTACTTGGCGGGTTTTAGGGTATATTACATGGAATTGAGAGGATGATATGGACGAAGTGAAGCAGAACGGAAACAATCACAAGAGAAAGGTCTATGCCGGGATCGTCTTTGCCGTTATCGCGGTCATCGGCCTCGTCGGTATCTATTTCTACATACAGTACAAGAACACCCATATCTCTACCGACGACGCGTTTGTCGAGGGGGATATCCATACGATAGCCTCCAAGGTCCCCGGCACGGTGGAGGCGGTCCTTGTGAGCGACAACCAGCATGTCAAGGCAGGGGACCCGCTCGTTGAGATAGACGAGACCGACTACGACGTGAGGGTGAAAGAGGCGTCGTCGGCGCTTAACGTGGAGAAGGCGAAGCTTGTGGAGGCCGGGACCAGGATCGACGCGTCGCAAAAACAGCTCTCCGAACTGGGCTATCGGCTGAGGGCCGCAAAGGCAAACCTCGAGGTTCAGGAGGCGAACCTCAGGCAGGCTCAACTCGACATAAGCAGGGCGGAAAACCTCTATAAGAAAGAGGCGATCCCGAAGGAGAGGTACGACAGGACGCGGACCGGGTATGATGTGAATGTCGCCCGGGTCAAGGCGGCCGGAGACCAGGTGAAGCAGATCGAAGCTGCTATCGAGACGCAGGACGCGGTGATCAGACAGGCCTTTTCCGCTTCCAAGTCCCAGAAGTCCATGGTGAAACAGAAAGAAGCGTCTCTCCAGGCGGCAGAGCTGAACAGGGGATATACGAGGATCTATGCCCCTGTCGAAGGTTACGTGACGAAGAAGTCGGTCGAGGTCGGCAACCAGATCCAGGCCGGCCAGCCGCTCATGGCACTGGTTCCCCTCAGCGGCGTCTGGGTAGTTGCGAACTACAAGGAGACCCAGCTCGACAAGGTGAAACCGGGGCAGTCGGTCGAGGTGGATGTCGATTCCTATCCGGGCAGGACGTTCACCGGAAAGGTAAACAGCATCATGGCCGGCTCAGGCGCCGCCTTCTCGCTTTTCCCGCCTGAGAATGCGACGGGTAATTATGTGAAGGTGGTGCAGAGAATACCGGTGAAGATCGTCCTCGACAAAGACACCGATCCGAACCACGTTCTCAGGGTAGGCATGTCCGTTGTGCCGACGATACTGGTGAAATAGGATAGCGCGGAAGGGTGAAGCCCGATAGCATGCATGTGCGCTGCTCTTGCTGTTTGTTCCCAACTTCCGATCTCCTGCTCTTCAGCTTTGCAGTTCGGCCTTCCCCGCTTCCCGCCTTCCAGTCTTCCTCGCTGTCTTTGAGGCTTCCGCGCTGAAATCGCAACTGAGTTGCGATTTTCAGCCGCTGAAATTCTCGTCAGGAGCTATTACTATTGAGGTGGAGCACGGGTATGAAACAATACAAGATAGAGATACCGCGGGACAGAATCGAAGACTTCTGCCGCCGATAGAAGGTCAGGGAGCTGTAGGCTATGGACTTCGTCTTGGGGTTGAACATGACTGCGGTGTCGCTCGACTTGGAGTTGACCGAGCACAGAATATTGTCGAACTTGCCCTTGAACCTTGTCCTCTTCGCCTTGCCGTAGAGCACTTTGACGGTCGCATCGACTGCCCGGTCGGCCAGGGTCTGGGCAAACTGGGAGTGGAAGCCATAGGAGAGGTACCCGGCATTGTCCTTTACGAACTTCTCGATGTCGGTGCGGGTCAGGCCGTACCCTCCCCTGACTACCCAGGAGAGCTTGAGATCCGTTTCGGTCAGGGACTTGCCCTCTTTTTTGAGAGCCCGTCGCTCTGAAAGGAATTCCCTGTATTCGGGGTCAGACCGGATTTGGTTGAGGCGCTTGCCGCATTCCGAAAGGGCCAGGTTATAGTGGTTCTTCCCTTTGTCCAGGAGCTTGAGTATCTCCACACTGTCCGATGGCGTCGTCTTCAGCCTGAACTCTATGGTCCGTCTTATGTCTATACCCTTTTCTGATTCTCTATGTATTG
>JBJKSM010000070.1:0-12037 GCA_046704045.1 Thermodesulfovibrionales bacterium
TTCGACAAGGACGAATTCATGCTCGCGATCCAGGACTTCCAGGGAAGGGACCGCCGGTTCGGGGGCATCCGCGCGAGATCGAATGCATTCTAAGCGGGTCATCGTAGCGGCCATTCTCGTCCCGGTCTTCTATCTCTACGTCATGCATCTGCCGGCGGCGTATTTCCTGTTTTTTCTCGTGCTGATTTCGACGATCGGCCTCAGCGAGTTCTACGGGATGTTCGGGATAGAAGGAGTCCTCAGGTATGCGGGCGTCTTCTCCGGAGCCGCCATCCTCGCGGTATTCTTCGCGGCCCGGCAGCTCTTTGTCGATGCGCTTCTGCTTTCCGTACTGACGATCCTCTTCCTCCGGCTGATGCTGAAGAAAGAAGCCGCGTTCGCGCATTCCGACGTTGCTACCGTCGTCCTTGGGCTGATCTACGTCCCGGGACTCCTCTCTTTCCAGCTGAACCTCGTGAAAAACGGTCCCGCCTGGATCATCCTCCTTTACGCCGCGGTCTGGTCCGCCGACAGCATGGCCTATTACATCGGCAAGGGCTTCGGCAGGAGAAAGCTCTACGAAGAGATCAGCCCGAACAAGACCGTTGCAGGAGCATACGGCTCGGTCCTCGGCGGGGTTCTCGGCGCTGTGATCGTCAACGGTCTCCTCTTCCACAGGATGCCTTTCGGCAAGGCGATCATCGCCGGCGCTGCGGTCGGCGTGGCCACGATCGTCGGCGACCTCGTGGAGTCTATGTTCAAGCGCGACGCGGGAGTGAAGGATTCGAGCCATATCCTCCCCGGCCACGGCGGCGTGCTCGACAAGATAGACGGCTTCACCTTTGCCGGCCCTGTCTTCTACTGGATCTGCCTGGGATTCGGGCTGATACGGTAAAACCGGTTTTTTGAGAACGCATCAGATAATAATTATAACTGCCCCTCAACCCTAAAACGTCCGGACATTTAGTATAATGTTAGGAATGAAACGGATCACCATTCTCGGCTCCACCGGCTCCATCGGGCGGAGCACCCTTGATGTAATAGAGCGGAACAGGGAAGAATTCAGGGTCGTCGCGCTGACTGCGGGCAGGAACATCGATCTCTTCGAAAGGCAGATCGCCGCCTTCAAGCCGGAGATAGCGGCCGTTGCGGACAGGAAGACGGCCGTTCAGCTGCGCAGGCGGGTGAAGGGCATCGAGGTCCTCGAGGGCGCGGAGGGGATCAATTCGGTCGCCTCGTACGGGGGCTCCGATTTCGTGGTCTCCTCGATCGTGGGTTCCGCCGGTCTCGTACCGACTCTTGCCGCGATCGGGGCCGGAAAGACCGTCGGCCTTGCGAACAAGGAGGCGCTCGTGGTCGCGGGAGAGCTCGTGATGCGGGAGGCAAGGAAAAACCGCGTGAGGATCATCCCCGTGGACAGCGAGCACTGCGCAGTCTTTCAGTGTCTTGCGGGATACCGCAAGAGAGAGATACGAAGGATCATTCTCACCGCGTCCGGGGGCCCCTTCTTCAACAGGCGGAGGGAGGAGCTGGGGAATATCAGGGCGAAGGATGCGCTCAAACATCCCAACTGGAGCATGGGAAAAAAGATCTCGATAGATTCGGCGACTCTCATGAACAAGGGCTTCGAGGTGATCGAGGCATGCTGGCTTTTCGGCATCCCGCCGGATAAGGTCGACGTGCTGGTTCATCCCCAGAGTATCGTGCATTCGATGGTCGAATTCACGGACAGGACCTGTCTTGCACAGATGTCTGTGCCGGACATGCGGGGACCTATCGCCTACGCGCTCTCATATCCGAAGAGGCTGAACGATCCCATAAAGGGCCTGGAACTCGACCGGATAGAATCCCTCACCTTCAGGAAACCGGACATCCATACGTTCCCCTGTCTTTCATATGCCTACGAGGCGATCGGCTCCGGCGGAACGGCTCCGGCGGTGCTCAACGCTGCGACCGAAGTGGCGGTGACCGCCTTTCTCGACGACAGGATGAGTTTCAACGAAATCCCCTTGGTGATCAGAAAGACCGTCGACGGCCATACCCCGCAAAAAATCTGCTGCCTGGAAGACGTTCTCGCCGCCGACCGGTGGGCGCGCAGGGCCGCGGCAGAACACATCAGGAGGCTGAAGAAATGACAATACTCTATGCCGTTGTCCTTCTCGGCATACTCATCTTCGTCCACGAGTTCGGCCATTTCCTCTTTGCGAAGCTGCTCGGGGTGAAGGTGGAGAGGTTCTCGCTGGGTTTCGGCCCGCGCGTCGTCGGCCGGACCGTCGGCGAGACCGAGTACCGCATATCCGCTTTCCCCCTCGGGGGATACGTGAAGATGCTCGGCGAGGAGCCCGGGGAAGAGCTTGAGGAATCGGAACGGTCGAGGGCATATAACTTCCAGCCGGTCTGCAAGAGGGCGGTGATCGTTTTTGCCGGGCCGTTCTTCAACATCCTCTTTGCGGGTGCGCTCTTTGTCCTGCTCTTCATGACCGGCGTGCCCGCCCTTTACCCGGATGTGGGGAAGATCGAGAAGAATTCGCCCGCGGAACGGGCCGGTCTGATGACGGGCGACAGGGTGCTCAGGATCGACGGAAAGGCGGTCGAAAGCTGGGACGACATCCAGAACGCCGTCGACAGGCACGACGGGAAACCGCTCCTCTTCAATGTAAAGAGGGGAAATGAGACCGTCGTAATCCCGGTGAGGCCCGAACAGAAGAATGAGCCGAACGTCTTCGGCCAGCAGAAGGAGTTCTGGGATATCGGCGTATCCCCTCTTGTTTTTCCCGTGGTCGGAGATGTGATGCCGGGCATGCCGGCGGAAAAGGCCGGGCTCAGGAAGGGAGACAGGCTCCTGCAGGTGGAAAACACGCCCCTCCGGACATGGGAAGACATGACCGACATAATACACGACAGCGCCGGGAAGCCGCTTGCTTTCAGGATAAAACGCGGGTCCGAGGTCTTCGACAGGACGATCACGCCCGAGGCGGAAACGGTGAGGACGCCGCAGGGCGGTGAAAAGAGAATCGGTCTCATCGGCATTCGACCCGTGCAAAACGATTTTCTGAAGAGGTTCGGACCTGGCGAAGCGCTCCTGCTCGGCGTGAAGCGCACGTGGGAGATATCGGTGTTCACCGTGGTGTCTCTCGAAAAGCTCGTAGAGCGCGTCATACCCGCCAAGACGATCGGCGGCCCCATCCTGATAGTCGAGATGGCCGGACAGCAGGCGTCGCAGGGCGCGCCGAATTTCTTCATCTTCATGGCGATAATCAGCATCAATCTCGGCGTGCTGAACATCCTGCCCATCCCGGTCCTCGACGGCGGACATCTGTTGTTCCTTACCATCGAGGCGGTTCGAAGGAAACCGGTCAGCGAAGCTGCGATCGCCATGGCGCAGAAGGTCGGGCTCGCCCTGCTGATTTCGATCATGGTCTTCGCCCTTTACAACGACATAATGAGGCTGATCACCGGAAGGATGCTTCCCTGATGGCCCATGTCCTCAGGGTAAGGATCTATTACGAAGATACGGACTGCGGCGGCGTAGTCTACTACGCCAACTATCTCAGGTATTTCGAGCGGGCGCGCACGGAATTTCTCGATGAGAGAGGGGTGGACCTCGGGAGGCTGATGGAGGAAGGCGTCGTATTTGTCGTCGCCGAGGCATCGGTGAAATACCTGGCCCCTGCCAGATACGGCGACATCCTCTCCATAGAGACACATGTGGAAAAGGCGGGTCCCGCCTCGATCGTCTTCGGCCACAGGGTGCTGAGGGAAGGGACGGTGGAACATCTCGTGACCGCGTTTGTAAAGATCGGGTGCGTCGGACCGGGCATGAGGCCGGAGCGTCTGAGAAGTGATATAATGAAAGCAATCGGCCAGGCCGGGAAATAACGACGCCTCAATGAAGGCGGCGCGAGGTCCACATGAAACCTGCTTCGTTAAAAAGACAGATCTCTTCGGGCGGCGTGATTTTTAAAAGACACGGGGAAGATTTCGAAGTTGCGCTCATTTCCGTCAAGGGCGGCAGGAACTGGTGTCTCCCGAAGGGACTCGTCGACCGGGGCGAGACCCCCGAGGTTACGGCGGTGAGGGAAGTGAGGGAAGAATCGGGCCTCTCGGGAAAGATCGTTGACGGTCTCGGCGACATCACCTACTGGTATTACATACCGGGCGAAAACGCGAAGTGCCGGAAAACCGTGCATTTCTACCTAATGGAATACGTAAGCGGCAGCACTTCGCAGCATGATCTCGAAGTGGACGGGGCGGAGTGGCTCCCCATCGATGCGGCGATTGAACGGATCAGTTTCAAGGGCGACAGGGAGATACTCGAAAAGGCGCGGCAAAGGCTGAAGGCGCCGGACATCAGGGATGAAAAAACTGCAGGACCGCAAGAACCTTAAAAATATCTGCGCAGGGCTCAGGGCCGAAGGGAAAAAGATCGTCTTCACTAACGGCTGTTTCGACATCCTCCACAGGGGGCATGTACGGTACCTTGAGCAGGCGAAGAAACTCGGCGATATCCTTGTCGTCGGGCTGAACTCCGACAGGTCCGTCTCGGGCATCAAGCCCGGCAGACCGATCAACAGCGAGGGGGACAGGGCCGCGGTGCTTGCCGCGCTCTGCGCCGTCGATTATGTAGCGGTCTTCGACGAGAAGACGCCCTATGCGCTTATCAGGGCCCTGAGGCCGGATGTGCTGGTCAAGGGGGGCGACTGGAAGAAGGAAGACATAGTCGGCTCCGACATAGTCCCTGAAACACGCAGTCTTCCCTTCGTGAAGGGCGTCTCGACCACGGGGATTATCGGGAAGATCCTGCGAAGATACAGCTGAGAGTTGGAACTCCTTTCTTTCTTCAGAAGCAGTTTTCCCGGCGAGGCGCCGGCACACTGCCGCATCTACAACCTTACCGGCTCTTCGGCGGCCCTCTTTCTGGCCCTCGATGACCGTCCCTTCGCTGCCGTTGAAAGGGATGAAGCGTCCGCGGAGGCGCTCGCGAAGGACATACATTTCTACAGAGACCTCTTCTCCGGAGGGGATGTATTCTTTCTGCCCGACCCCGACGGAGCGGCTGCAGCGGGCCGCAGGGCGGAGGTCCTCTATCTCCTGGGCGACGGCGATTCGCTTGTCACCTCGTCGGGGAACCTGGGCTCCACCTTTTATGACAGGACCGAGTTTGAGGAGAAGACCGTCAGTGTGACGCCGGGGGGCCGGTTCACACGTGAGGAATTCGAGGCCTGCCTTGCCGGACTCGGATACTCGAAGGTCCCCATGGTCTCCGAGCAGGGGGAGTACAGCAGGCGGGAATGGATATTCGATGTCTTTCCCTCGACCGGGGGGGAACCGGTGAGGATCGAATTCTTCGGCGACGAAATAGAGGAGATAAAGACCTTCGACATAGAGACGCAGAGGTCGATGAAGAAGCTCGACGGGGTCCATCTCTTCCCTGCCGCTGAAAATCCGGGGACGCGCCATCTCCCGGAGATGATGGGTGAAAGGAGATTTTACTGCCTCTATCCGCCCGGTGAAGAGGATGCATTCCCCGATGAGACCGTTTTCCTTTCCCGCTATTCATTCGCCGGAGGCGAGGGCGAAGAAGAGGCCGGGATGCCGCAGATCGAGGCCCCCGTCATGACGATACGGGGATACGGCATCCTGCCGGAAGAGCGAAAGGGGATAGAGGAACTGCCGGTGAAGGTGCAAAGACTTTCCGCCGCACACAGGGTGGTCATCATCGCCTCCTCGTCGGCGCAGTCGGAGAGGCTGAAAGAACTGTTTCGTGAAAAGGACATCATCCTGCCTGCGGTAGACCTGAAGGAGCTCGGGGCGTTCGAGGGGCGTATTTCGATAACGGTCGGCGCCCTCTCGTCGGGCGTATTTCTCGACGGGCTCGTCATTCTCACCGAAAGGGAGATCTTCGGGGAGCGGCCGTCCTTCAGGCCGATCAGGAAATCGAAGGTCGCCAATCTGCTTGTTTCGATCGACGACATCGCTCCTGGCGATTACGTGGTCCACCGCGACCATGGTGTCGGCAGGTTCTCGGGGGTCATGCGGCAGCGGTTCGAGGAAAGCGAGCTCGAAGTGATGATGCTCGATTACGAAAACGGCCGCCTGTACATACCCATCCGGAACATCCGCAACATCTTCAAGTACCGCGTCGAGGGGGGCACGACGCCGAAGGTCGAGAGGCTCGGCGGGAAGATGTGGGAGAAGAAAAAGGAACGGGTACGGAAAAAGGTGAGGGAGATGGCGGCACGCCTTCTTGCCCTCTATGCCGGAAGGAGGGTCGCACGCGGTTTCTCCTTCAGCCCACGGACCGAGCTGCACAGGGAATTCGACAGCTTTTTCGCCTACGAGGAGACCCCCGACCAGGTGAAGGCGATACAGGACATAACCGCAGACATGGAGTCGGATGCGCCCATGGACCGTCTCGTCTGCGGGGATGTGGGATATGGAAAGACCGAAGTTGCCATGCGGGCCGCCTTCAAGGCCGTATACGACAATACGCAGGTGGCGGTTCTCGTGCCGACGACGATCCTTGCGGAGCAGCACCACCGGACGTTTTCGGAGCGGTTTTCTGGTTTCCCGGTGACGGTCGACTACCTCAGCAGGTTCAAGACTGCGAAAGAGATGGCGCTTACGCTGAAGCGAATTGCGAAGGGCGAAGTCGATATCGTCATCGGCACGCACGCACTCCTTTCGAAAAAGGTGACGTTCCACCGGCTCGGCCTGCTCATCATTGACGAGGAGCACCGGTTCGGCGTGGGGCAGAAGGAGAAGATGAAGGAGCTGGCAAGGAATATCGACGTGCTGACCCTCACCGCCACCCCCATCCCCAGGACGCTTCACATGGCGCTTTCAGGAATCAGGAACATAAGCGTCATCGAAACGCCGCCGGAGGAAAGGCTTTCGGTCCGCAGCACCGTCTCGGTCTTCAGCGACGGTCTTGTCAGGCAGGCGATCGGCCTGGAACTTCAGCGTGGCGGTCAGGTCTTCCTGGTCCACAACAGGATACACGACATTTACAGGCTGGCGGAGCGGATACAGCAGCTGGTGCCGGAGGCGAGGGTCGGGGTGGCCCACGGACAGATGCCGGAAAAAGAGCTCGAAACGGTGATGCACCGTTTTTTCCGGGACGAACTTGACGTGCTGGTGTCGACGGCGATCATCGGGTCGGGCCTCGATATCCCGAAGGCCAACACGATCATCATCGACAGGGCGGACAAAATGGGACTTGCGGACCTCTACCAGCTGAGGGGAAGGGTGGGAAGGAGCAGCCTGAGGGGATACGCCTACTTCCTTGCGCCTCTCGAATCATCCCTTACCGACGAGGCGAAGAAGCGGCTGCAGGCAGTGCAGGAAATGAGTTATCTCGGCGCCGGATTCAGGCTGGCCCTGAAGGACCTCGAGATCAGGGGAGCGGGCGATATCTTCGGGGCCGAACAGTCGGGCCATATCCACGAGATCGGCTTCGACCTTTACATAGAGATGCTCGAAAAGGCCGTGGCGGAGCTGAAGGGAGAAGAGATCCCGGAGGAGCGCGAGCCTGTGATCGAACTGAGGGCGTCGGCGTTCATCCCGGAGGAATACATAGAAGACATCACGCTCAGGCTCAGCTTCTACAGGCGCATCGCAGGTCTGAAGACGGAGAGAGACATCGCGGAATTCTCCGACGAGCTGCGCGACAGGTTCGGCGGCCCGCCCGAAGAGGTGGGGCGTCTTCTCGACGTGATGAGGCTCAAGATTATCGCGAGGCTTCTCTTCGTTACGAAGGTGGAGGAGGCCGGGACAAGGGTGAGGGTCGTTTTTTCATCCGACACGACGGTGCAGCCGGCCGCGATATTCGGGCTGCACGAATCGCGGAAGGGAAGGATGCGGTTCCTGCCTGACGGCTTTGAGATCGACCTCCGCGGGGCAGGCCCCGAAACCGCTTTCGATGAAGTCTACGGCGCCTTGAAGGAACTCGAGGAAAAGACGGCCGCCTCTGCCGAAGCCGCGCCCTGAGGTATGGTCCGGCCTGCGGCTTCAGAAGGGAGAGAAAATCGTATTGTAGCCGGCTGCGCCGAGGAGATCGTCCCCTCTTTCGTCGAGCATGTCGACGAAGGCTTCGACAACGGAAGGGTCGAACTGCGTGCCTGCGTTTGCCCTGAGCTCCCCTTTCACCGCCGCGGCCGAAAGGGCCTTTCTGTACGGACGGTCGGTCATCATCGCATCGAAGGTGTCGACGACCGACAGGATCTTCGCGCCCGTACAAATCTCATCGCCTGACAGGCCGTAAGGATAGCCGCTTCCGTCATGCCTCTCGTGGTGCTGGATGATCGTTTTCCTGACGTCCGCGAACGTTTCGATGGGACCGAGTATTTCATCTCCGATCAGGGGGTGCGTCTTGACGAGACTGTATTCATTTCCGGTGAGCTTCCCGCGCTTCTGAAGGATGAAATTGTCGATGCCGATCTTCCCTATGTCGTGGAGTATCGCGGCCTGCTCCAGGAGTTCGAGCTCCTGAAAACCGAGTCCGAGGCGCCTGCCGAGTTCGACGGAAAGCATTCTTACCCGCTCCGAATGGCCCCTCGTGAAGCGGTCGCTCGCTTCCAGCGCATTCACGAGGGACTGCACCGTCGAGAAATAATTGTCCTTGAGGCGTTCATAGAGCCGCGAGTTTTCCACGGCTGCCGCAGCCTGGTTGACCAGGATCGTGAGGAGTTCCGTCTCGTCTTCGGTAAAAGGGCCTGCGCCGTCTCTTTTTTCAATCAGCATCGCCCCGATGTCGGCTCCCTTCACCTTCAGCGGCACGGCTATCCGCGGTCCCGTCCGTCCGTTGTCCCGGTCCGGGGAAAAAACAGTTCGTCCGTTTGATAAAGGGTCCGCGCACTCCGGGGCCGACGCGCGCGGGAAATCCGGGAGCTGTCGGATGACGCCGCCCTCACAGGCGATCGTCAATGCCGGTTTTCGCGGCTCTTTCAGGTGCAGCACAGCCCGTTCGGCGTCGAGAAGTTCGGCCGTGGTCCTGACGATCGTCAGCGCGAGTTCCCGCGGCTCGATGATGGACGAGAGCGTCCTGCCGATCTCGTTGATCTTCTTGAGCCTCTCGACTGTCTTTTCGAGTTCCACGGTTTAGCGCCACTGTCATCGCCGTCTGTCCGGAATCTTTCTTCACGCAAGGAGGACCGTCCAGACTTCGAATGACGACTTTAAGGTTTTTGCCTGCGGGAGCGGCAGGTTTCCTGATTATAGCAGGAAAGCGGCGCGATTATGTATACAAAAAGTCCTTCCCGGCGGGACCTGCGTTATTCAGAGACTTTTTTTGTTGTACAATATGACCTATGGCAAAACCAATGGTAGTGATAGTAGGCAGACCCAACGTAGGCAAGTCAACCCTTTTCAACAGGATGACGGAGACGCAATCGGCGATCGTGGAGGACATCCCGGGCGTTACGAGGGACAGAAATTACCTCGACGCCCAATGGGAGGGGAAGGGCTTTATCGTAGTGGACACCGGCGGATTTTACCCGGACCCGCCCGAGGACATCTTCGTCCAGGCGAAGGAGCAGGCCCTTTTCGCGATCGACGAGGGGGATATCGTCATCCATCTCCTCGACGGCAAAGACGGCCTTACCCCGGCGGACATGGAGCTCGCGCGGCTCCTGCGAGCCTCGGGGAAACAGGTGCTCTGGGCGGTGAACAAGGTCGACGCTCCCACAAGGGAGGACAGGCTCTACGATTTCTATGCCATCGGCGCCGGGGACCTCTGGCCCGTGTCCGCGGCAACCGGTTACGGATACGAGGAGTTCATGGACAGACTCCATGCCCTTCTTCCGGAATACAGCGAAGAGAAGACTGAATACCCGAAGATAGCTGTCGTGGGCAGGCCGAATGCAGGGAAATCGACCCTTGTCAACGCCCTTCTCGGGAAGAACAGGATGGTAGTCAGTGCGGTACCGGGCACGACGAGGGACTCCGTCGACAGCATCGGCGGCTACCACGGGGAAAAATATCTCCTTATCGACACCGCCGGCCTGAGACGCAAGGGCAAGGTGGGGTACTCAGTGGAGCGGTACTCGATGGTGAGGGCGGTCAGGAGCATCGAAAGATGCGATCTTGCGGTCATCGTCCTTGACGCAAGCGAGGGGATCACCGAGCAGGACCTGAAGATCGCGGGGATGGTAAAGGAATACGGCAAGAGCGCGGTCATCCTGCTCAACAAGTGGGACCTCGTGAAAGAACCGGAGGAGGCCTACGGGAAGGTCATGGCGGAGCTCGAAAGGAAGATGTGGTTCTGCCAGTACGCGCCTGCGCTCACCGTATCCGGGCTCGTGAGGAAGAGGATCACGAAGCTGTTCCCGATCGTCGACAGGATAATGGGCGAGCGCAGGAAGAGGGTGCCTACCGCCGAGCTTAACCGCTTCTTCCGGACCATCGCCGACAGGCTGCAGCTTCCGCTGTACAAGGGAAAAGAGGTGAAACTCTATTACATGACACAGGCAAAGACGGAGCCGCCTTCGTTCGTGGTCTTTGCCAACTACGCCGACGCTGTCAGGGAGTCCCACCTGAGGTTCATAGAGAAGGGCCTCAGGGATTTCTTCGCATTCGAGGGCACGCCGATAAGGATCTATGTCCGGGCAAGGAGACGGGCGGAGGCGCGGTGAAGTTTGTCAGGATCACCGGCAAGAGCGTTGCCGATTTCTACGGCGACGGCGGCCTGATGCTTGCGGGTTCCCTTTCATACTTCACGATGATGGCCCTCGTTCCCTTCTGCATGTTCCTGCTTGCGCTCTTCGGGTATTTCCTGGGGCACGATCCGGCGTTCTACAAATTCTTTTTGAACAAACTGTCCAACCTGTTCCCTTCTGTTACAGGTGAAATCACGCACGACATACTGAACCTCATCTCCTCCGGGAGGGTCCGCAGGTTCAGCCTCGTTCTTTACGGACTGCTCTCCTACCAGGTATTCGCGTCCCTCGAAAAGTCGCTTAACATCATTTTCAAGGTGAAACAGAAGCGGCACTTTCTGCTGTCGCTTCTGCTTTCCCTTGCGGTGATAACGCTTGTGATGGCCCTGCTGATACTTTCGTTCGTCGCCTCATCGCTGCTGCCGCTTCTCAAAGTCATCAAGCCCTATGTCCCCGTCCTGAAGATAGGAAAACTTACCGCCCTCACGATCGCCTACCTCGTCCCGTTCGTGCTTGTGCTTTTCACCGTGACAGCCGTCTACGTTCTTATGCCGAAGACAAAGGTGAAGCTCCAAAACGCCTTCAAGGGGGCCTTTTTCACAACCCTCCTTCTTGAGATAGCGAAACATCTCTTCACCTGGTACGTAGCCTCGATCACCGACCTCGGGAAGATATACGGCTCCCTCAGCGCCGTTATTGTTTTTTTGCTCTGGATGTTCTATTCTTCCAGTATCTTTCTGATCGGGGCCGAGATAGTGCACAATCTCGGCAATACCGCTCAGGCGCGGGGTAAGAAACGATGATGGAACTCATAGGAAAGATCGTTGAGGTAGGGACTGTGGAAACCGTCTACATCGGGAAACTGATCGAGGTAAACGACGCGGAGGTTTACCTTGAGGCCGAAAGCGGGTGGATCGTCGTTCCTGTCGACAGGGTCGCCTATATCCGCGAAAAAGAGGACTGAACCGCCGCACGGGAGATAGCGGTTCCTTTCCTGCTCTGACGCCCATTTGTCGCTCACGGTCCGATATTCATCATGACAGGTTGTTCCCTGTCATACCCACAGGGAACGCCACAGGCTCATCAAGGCCGTGATCTGTTCCACTATGAATAGCCGGTAACAGGGAGTGGTGAATCGGCCCTTGAGGAGGGTATTTCGAGGCTTGACCGAAGGGGAAGAAGGTTTTTCCTTGATTAATTTCCCCTGCTTTCTTGTAATATAGCAGGAACAAACAGGGGGATATATTGTGAAAAGCGGGATTGGCACTGGTCCTGAAAGCGAAAACGCAGCGTATCCTGACATACCTATCGACATCTCCGGCAACAAGCTGACCGAGGAAGAGAAGCAAAAATTCGTATTACTCGTGGAAAACAGTTTTGACTTCATCGGCATCGCCTCGCTC
>JBJKSM010000071.1:0-12082 GCA_046704045.1 Thermodesulfovibrionales bacterium
ATGATCTATTGCAAAGTTACTTTCTTAGATGGCTTGACACGCACGACCGGGCTTTTTTTCGATGAGACTTGCGCGAGTCGGAGGCACGTTATACACTTTTCATGAGGGCGGTGAAATCCCTGATACGCAGTTTGTCCTGTTCATTCATCTCGACGAACTCGATACCCACATCGTACCGGCCGGCATCCCCCCTGCGCGCGGCGTTGCAATGGGCGATTCTGCCTTTGAAGAAAAGCGGCCTCTCATCATCGGGAAGAAGAAGTTCCATCGGAAAGACGTTCCCGAGCAGAAATTCCTGCTTCGTCTCTATGAGCATTCCTCCAAGGCTGATGACCTTGACGCAGTATGTTTCGATATTGTCGAGGACAGCCGTTTCACCGGAATTGATCCTGAACCGTATGCCTTTGAGCCTGCGGTTTCCGAGATCCGTGTGCTTGGCTATGAAGTCCATTATCGGGGCCGCCTTGGCGGTCAGGACCTCCGTGAATTCCAGGCCTGCCAGATAAAGAGGCTCGACCTCTTTTTCCGATACCTTCCGGCTCCCTGTCAGTTTCTCCCACTTCACCACTGCCTTCGCCGAAAAAAGCCGCATTCCGCTGCCGAACTTCACCGTGTATTCCCTGCCGATGTTGAGTTTTTTCGTCCCGACGATGGAGACCCCCACCGGGCTGATGTCGCGTATCTCGACTGCTGCAGACGATATCGTTGCAGTCTGGACATCAAGGTCCTCGACAGCAAAGCGCCTGTAAAGTCTCTTGTCTTTCATGGTAGTCATGGTCTTCATTTTCCTTTGAGAGAGGGTTAAAAAAGATGAATAACCCTCTTCTTACAGGGTATCAGATTCGGGAGCCCTGTCAACAGAAGAAAGGCCCGCATTGCTGTTTTCGGGCTTTTTCACTGAAGAAAGGGGGCGGTTCGCGGGTGCAGCGAAAAGGACCGGCCGGCCGGTCCCGGTTATTTCTTTTCGAGGACGATCCTGTGCCTGAGAAGCGAGATCTCCTTTATCTCCCCCTCGAAGACCTTCTGCTCGCCGAAGAGGTTCTTCAGGAAGATCTTCCCCCCTTCGGGTCTCATGATGTCCACGTTTTCGAGATAGAGTTCTTCGCCGTCTTCTTTGTATACGTAAGCGTTTGCCTCACACATTTTCGATCTCCTTTGCAATCATCGTGATGATCCTTTCTATCATATGGGGGAGCGGCTCCTTTTCCACGCCTGCGATCTCGATCCCCTCCTGGTTCAGGGGAAGGAGTATCGTCTTCGCCCCCGACGACACCACGGCCGAGGCCATTTTTGCGGTTACCTCGCCGAGCATCGCGTCTGGCAGCGCGATGCCGAGCGGGCCGACGATCATGTCGACCCTCGCTGAGTTCCATACGATCGCGTTCTCCCCGGTTGCGCCTTTGTTGGCCCGCGCCTTCATCATCGCGGTCGTGGCTGCGGCGTTTGTGCCGAGGGCGACGATCTCGATCTTCTCCTTGAACTCCTCCCTCAGCCTCTTCACGATCAGGTTGCCTATTCCTCCGCCCTGGCCGTCCACAACAGCGATCCTCATCATATCTGAAGTATAGAAAATCGGCGGAACACTGTCAAACGGGCGGAAGCCTCCGGGAAAGGCGGATTTCTTTTGACTCAGCCTCCATAAATGGGAATAATAGTAAGCGAAATGTTTGGCCGGGGAGTGAGACTATGAGCGGGAAAGATATCGCGGTTCTGGTGAAGAGCCCAGCGGCAAAGAAATTCCTGGAAGATTTTTTCGGCAGGAGAAAGATGTACCTCCCGCACTATTTCAGGGAGGCCGGTCCGATGCTGGAGCGTATCGACGGACACCCGCCGTCGGTTGTCCTGGCCGAAGCGTCCCTCCTGCCGGAGGTCTGCGACAGGATAACCCGTTTCCCCTCCGTGGCGATGATCGGCGGAAAGAACCTCGAAGGAGAACTTGAAGGGGCGATCGCCTGCGGCGCGAAGAGCTATGTATGCAGGCCTTACCTGGATCGGGACCTCGAACACAAACTGGAATCCCTCATTATCGAAAAAGCCACGTTTAAAAGGATGCAGAGCGAGGTGAAGGAACTCGAAGCGATCGTGGACCTCACCCAGCTCATCCTCGCCACCCTCGACCCCAGGGAACTCCTCAACAAGATCGTCGTGAAGGTGGCGGAAATAATCCCGGTGACGAGGTGCTCCATCATCAGGGTGGACTGGCTCCGCAAGTCCGCCTATGTCGTGGCGAGCTACGAAGATCCGCAGGTAGCCGGGATAAAACTCAGCCTGAGAAAATATCCCGAGATCGCCGAGGCCCTCAGTACGAAGAAACCCGTGGTGATCAAGGATGTGATGAGGGACCCCCTGATGCAGAAGGTGAGGCACATCATCTCCCCCCTCGGCATCCGTTCCATACTCGTTGTGCCGATCTTTCTCAGGGACAAGGTGATCGGCACGCTGTTCCTCCGGACGTCGCGCGCGGATCATACCTTCAGCGACCACGAGATCAGGCTCCTGAACGCGCTTGCCAACGCCTCCGCAAACGTCCTGAACAACGCCTTTCTCTTCGAACAGGTCGAGGATGAAAAGACGAGACTCGAAAAGCTCGCGATCACGGACTTCCTCACCGACATCTATAACGTCCGGTACTTCTACCACCGGACGATCGAGGAATTCAGCCGCTGCCTGAGGTATCAGCTCCCGATCGGCTGCCTCATGGTGGACATCGACTATTTCAAAAAGATCAACGATAAATACGGTCACAAAACCGGCGATCAGGTGCTCAAGGAATTCGCCCAGCTTCTGAAGCGGCGGTCGAGGAGGAGCGACGTCCTTGCCCGCTACGGCGGCGAGGAGTTCGTCTTTCTCCTTCCCCAGACCTCGCTGGAAGGCGCGATTGCGGAAGGGGAGAGGGTCCTGAAACTGGTGAAGGAGCACAGGTTCAGGAGGCTCAGGAGCGGGAAGGGACTCACCGTAAGCGTGGGCGTGGCAGCCTACCCCCATCCGAAAATCCAGTCGCATGAAGACCTCATTTCGCTGGCGGACGACGCCCTGTTCACCGCAAAGAACAGCGGGAGGGACAGGGTCGCCGTTTACGACGAATGAAAAAGGTTTCGCTCCTCCGCCGAACGTGCATACAATAGAGTGTGGAGATCATAACATCCCATATCAATGCGGACTTCGACGCGCTCTCTGCGATGATCGCCGCGAAAAAACTCTACCCGAAGGCCGAAATCGTTTTCCCCGGGGGGCAGGAGCGCAAGCTCAGGGACTTTATCGAGGTGTTCGAGCCGGTCGAGATCAGGAGAATAAAGGACATCGACCTCTCGAAGGTGAAGAGGCTCGTCATCGTCGATGCCAAACAACCCGACAGGCTCGGCCCCCTGGCGGGACTTCTTTCCCGGAAGGACCTGAAGGTCCATGTCTATGACCACCACCCTTTAGCGGAAGGGGACATACGGGGCGAGATCGAAAGGATCGAGGAGGTTGGCGCCACAGCCACCATCTTCACCGAGATCCTGATGGAGAAGAAACTCCATCCCACGCCGATGGAGGCGACGATCCTCGCACTCGGCATCTACGAGGAGACGGGTTCGCTCCTTTTTCCGTCCACGACCGACAGGGACCTGCTCGCCGCCGCCTATCTCCTGAAGCGGGGGGCGAACCTCAACATCGTATCGAGCTACCTGCGCATGGACCTGGACAGGGAAGAACTTGATCTTCTGAACGAGCTCGTAACGTCCGCCGAAGAGGTGGTCCTCAGGGGGATACGGGTAATGATCGCAAAGGCCTCGCGCGAATCCTATTTCGGGGACGCGGCGCGGCTTGCCCACAGGATCATGGAGATGGAGGATATCGACGCCGTCCTCGTGCTTCTCGATATGGAGGGCAAGATAGTGATCGTTGCGCGATCCAGGGCGGCTGAACTCGACGTCGCGGAGATGCTGAAGGAATTCGGCGGCGGCGGCCATCCCACTGCTGCATCGGCAACGGCGCGTGAGGCATCTATCGAGGTGGCGGCCGACAGGGTGAAGGAGCTGCTCACGCGATTCGTTAAACCCGGCAAGGTGGCGTCGGATATTATGACCAGCCCGGTGATCACCATCCAATGGGACAGCACCATCAGGGAAGCCGAAGACACGATGACGAGATACGGGGTGAATGTCCTGCCGGTTCTGAAGGACGGCGGGTACACCGGGATCATATCGCGCGAGATCGTAGCGAAGGCGCTCTTCCACGGCTTCAGAAAGAACAAGTGCATCGAGTTTTCGACGTCCGAGGCGATCACGGTGGAAAAAGACGCGCCGATCAGGGACATCGAGACGATGATGATCGAACAGAACCAGAGGTTCATGCCGGTGATAGAGGACGGCAGGATCGTCGGCGCGATCACGAGGACAGACCTCCTCAGGGTGCTCTACGAGGAGTTCCTGAGAAAGCGGCACCTTGAGAAGGAAGAAACAACGGAGAGGACGTCGCCGGGCAGGAACCTTTCGTCGTGGCTCAGGGAGAAGTTTCCGGAGAAGGTGCATACACTGTTTCGGACCGCCGGGGAGATCGCCGACCGCCTCGGGTTCAACGCCTACCTCGTGGGAGGGTCGGTGAGGGACCTGCTGCTCGGCCAGGAAAACCTCGACATCGATATCGTCGTGGAGGGAGACGGCATCCTTTTCGCCAAGGAGCTGAGCGCTGCGCTGCATGCCCGCGTGAGGTCGCACGAACGGTTTGGAACCGCCCACATGACCCTTGACGGTCTGGAACTCGACGTTGCGACGGCGCGGACGGAATATTACGAATCCCCGGCTGCGCTTCCGAAGGTCGAATCTTCTTCCATAAAGAAGGACCTCTACCGGAGGGACTTCACAATCAATACCCTCGCGGTTAAACTCAACCCTAAGGACTTCGGTCTCCTGATCGATTTCTTCGGCGGCCAGCGCGACATCAGGGAAAAGACTATCCGGGTGCTGCACAACCTCAGCTATGTGGAGGACCCTACGCGGGCGTTCCGCGCCATCCGCTTTGCCGAGCGGTTCGGGTTCAAACTGAGCAAGCACACCGAGAACCTGATAAAATCGGCGATCCAGATGGACCTCTTCGACAGGCTGTCGGGATCGAGGCTCTACGAAGAGCTCGTCATCGCCTTCCATGAGACGAACCCGGTCAGGATCGTGAAACGGCTTGCCGACTTCGGCCTCCTGAAGGTGATACATCCCGCCCTTGCATACGGCGAAAAGATCGAGACCGTTCTCCTTTCGATGTACGAGACGCTCGCCTGGTACAGTCTCCTCTTCCTCGAAGAGAAGGCGGACACCGGTATTCTCTACCTGATGGCGCTCCTTTCCCGCCTTACCGATACCCAGCGGGGAGAGGCGCTTGAAAGGCTCTCCGCGCCTCCCGGCATGAGGGAAGTGATACTCAGGAGCATTCCCCAGTCCGTCGAAATATTGAGGAGACTCCCCCTGCGCGATGCCGCCGCGCTCTATCACCTCCTTTCGGGCATACCTATCGAGATACTGCTCTTCTCCATGGCTGGCACGACTGAGGGAAAAAAGAAGAAGGAGATCTCGCAGTTCCTCGTGGAGCTGAGAAAGGTGAAACCGCTTCTGAAAGGGAGGGACCTCAAAAAACTTGGGCTGCCGGAGGGTCCGCTCTATTCAAGGATCCTCGGGGAACTGCTCGACGAGAGGCTCAGGGGAAGACTCAAGACCGAGGAGGACGAGAAAAAATATGTCCTCAGGCGTTACCCGGCGCTTGCAGGAAAAAAAGAAATGCGGTCCTGAAAAAAGCGGAGCTTCATGCGGTCTGCTTCTCTTCCCTGATGAAAAAGAGGAGCCCGGTAGAAAGCGCCACGCAGGCCGACGCAAGGTAGAAGAGGGAAGTCAGGCCGTAGAGCTTCACCATGTACCCGCCGAGAAAGAGACCTATCGCCGAGCAGAAACTGACCACCGCGTTGAATTTGCCGATCGCCGCCCCCCGCTCCTCCTTCATCGTCATGTCACCCAGAAGCGAAGTGCTGATCGTGCCGCTGATGCCGTTTGTGATGCCGAGGAGGGCCTGCAGCAGATATAACTGGTAGGTTTGGTGTATGACGGTATAGCAGAAGAGAACCGCCGCGTCCGTGTAAGCGGTCGCGAGGAGGAAGGGTTTTCTTCCCAGCCTGTCCGAGAAACGTCCGGCGAAATACGGCGTTGCGGACTGCAGGAGCACCATGATGCCGAAGGCCGCGCCAAGTTTTTCCATCCCTCCGCTCAGTTTCTGGACCTGGAGAACGTAAAATGGACCGATGAAGCCCAGGACGATCGCCCATATGGAGCTGACCGTCGTGTAGAGGATAAGGTTCTTCGCGCTCAGGGATCTCAATCGTTTCTTCCCTGACGCCTGTATTCCGCGTCCTGCAGGATGAGGGAGTCAAGCGCGGCATTGAGGTACGGCTTCCTGCAGTCGACGCGGTCGATCTTCCCGTCTCTAAGGAACTTCATGTACCTGCACCCGCCGAAACAGAGCGGAAGATACGGGCAGTCGAGGCATTCTTCATTTTTCCACAGCTCCATGTTGTATGCGCCGGCGAAGTCTTTTATCCCGCCTGTCAGGTCTCCCGCCTCGAACTCCTTCCTTCCTATGAAGCCCGGGCATTTGTAAATGGCTCCGTCGAAGTTGACGACAATGTCGTTTTCGAGCTCCACCATGCAGGCTGCAGGGAAGATCTTCGGCGTCGGGAGGCCCCGTTTCAGGATCTCCCCCCTCAGAAAAATGCCGGCCTCGATCAGCCACGGCTCGTTTATCGACTCGCTCCCCTCCCGGAAATCGGGAAGGCCGGACCTGTTTGCGGCGACAACAGGGTCGAACTTGACCATGATCAATCTGTCCCCGGGCAACTCACGGAGGAGCGTATTGAGAAGGCCGGGGAAGGCCCCGTATGTCTTCCTTGTATAATTGCCGCCTATCTGGATCCCCGTGTATCCGGACGCCTCCTTCACATTCCTCATGATCGCCGAGAAGGAACCGCCTCCTGTTTTGAAGGGCCTCGAAACATCGTGGATATGCTGTGGACCGTCGAGCGTGACCCGTGCGCTCTGCATCCCGAGGGACGCAAGTTCTCTTGCCCGCTCGCCCGTCAGGAGGGCGCCGTTGGTGACGAGGTTGAAGCTGTACTTCCTGATGCGCGCCTTTGCGGAGGAGCCGATTCTTTTTGAGATCTCCTTTATGAGATCGAAGCTCAGGAGCGGCTCACCGCCGTAGAAATCGATATGTACGTCCATGCCGTCGCCAAGGCGTTTTTCCATGAAGGTTATGAGAAGCTCCGCCGTCTCCGGAGACATGTAGCGTTTTCCCTTCATCCCCTCTTCGTAACAGTAGACACAGGCGAGGTTGCAGTCGAGGTTCATGACAACGACGGCATTGAACCTCTTCGACCGCCTGTTCACCTCCTTGAAGTAACCAAGCATCTCCTTCCGTTCCTCATCCGGATCGCCGGCGAGAAAGCCCAGTTCCACCAGCGTCTCCTCATCAGCAGGCGAAAGTTTTCCTTCTTCGATGTCGGCAAGGAGAGATTTGTCGAGGAGGACCGACGAAGCCCTCTTCGTCGAGTAAACCAGGCGGCAGCCGGGGTTTTTGGGGTAGGGACAGATCTTGATGTAGCGCGCTAATTGCATGAATAAAAAGTGAGGGGGAGTAGCCTCCCCCTTCTCGTCAGAACCGGTAAGGGATGAAAGCTCCCCAACAGCAGATACCCTGCGGACCCGCGGTTTTGCTTATCCCTTTGTCGAGGATTATGATTTTCTTCACGTTCTTCCCCCCTTCCAATGGACGTGCGTTACCTCTTGCCGAGGTTAATTTATTATACCCGTAGATAGTCCGGCCGACAACAACAAAACGCCGCCCGAACACTATAGCTTTACGCGCAGGCCGGCCTCGACCCATCTCTTGGGGTTTTTGAACGGCGACTGAAGGTATTGTGAGGCGTTGAATAAATTATGCGCTGTAAAGAAAATCTCGATATCTCTCCTGTCGGCGAGGCTGAACTGTCTTGCGAGATTAAGGTCCCAGATAAAGGCGTTGTAACTGCCGTCGAGCACCGATTCGGCGTTCCACCAGATGTAATGCCCTCTCAGCGATGCCGTGAGCAATTTATTGTTACTGTAAAGGATGCCGACGTCGTACGTATACCTGGGGATGTTCGGTATTTTCTTCCCTGCTGAAAAATCGAAGAAGCCCAGAGGCGCGCCTTCAAGCTCTCGGGCGTCGATGAACGCAAATCCCGCAAGCAGCGATGTGTTGAACAGGGGGACCGTTTTTACCTCGATCTCGACACCCTGTCTCCTCTGTCTTCCCCTGTTGACCGCCATGAATGAACCGTCATTCAGTTCTTCATTGTCGATGGCGTCGCTGATGTCGTGTCTGAACAGGGTGGTCTTCAGCCAGAAGTATTTCAGGGCTGTCGATTCTACGCCTGCCTGGTAAGACCACACCTTTTCCATTTTCAGGTCGGGGTTGGGTATCGAGAAAAAGCCGGTCCCGAACGTGGAGGAAAGGGGGGGAATGCTGAACCCCCTTTCGACGTATCCCCTGAGTATTGTCTTTTCACCCAGTTTATAAGTGACGCCGAGGCTCGGACTTGTGAAGCTGCCGTTTGTATTCGTTCTGTCATGCCTGACACCCGGTGTTACAGAGAAACGGCCGAGCGTTATCGTGTCGTTTGCAAAGAATGCAAGTTTGTTCAGGTCCTGGCTTCCCCCGGTAATGCTGTTCGATTTCAGGTTCCCCCTGTCGTAATCGGCACCTGCAACGAAACTGTGGCTGCCATGGCTCCATGTGAAGTCCAGGCTGCCGCCGTCTCCCTTGTCTCTGTAGTTCGGCGCAGTAAACAGACCCGAAGCGATCTCCGTGTAACGAAAATCGTTGCGCAGCCTCGATGTTCTCACCGAAAGATTGAGGCCCGCCTCATCTGTGATCCGGTAGCGAAGAGAGAGCGTCGAAAAGAGGTACTCGAACCCGTTGCCGAATAAATAGCCCTGATCCTGGCCTTCTCCTCTGTGGCCCTTGTTGTACCCGAGGGTGAAGAGCATGCTCAATTTCTTCGTGGCGTCCCACTTTATCTTCGTGTAGAGGTTGTTTTCATAAAAGGGCGTGTTCGGCGTCATGCCGTTTGTGCGAAGGTTGCCGAGGAAGAGATAATAGCCGACGGTATCCACTTTGCCCGATGTCTCGGCCCTGTAATCGCCGGTGTTTCTCTCCCCGTACGATGCCGAGAGGGTTCCCCCGGCTCTTCTCGACCTGTCGCCCTCTTTTGTTATGATATTTATTACCCCGCCGAGGGAAGAGCCCCACGAGGAAGAGGCCGGCCCCTTTATGATCTCCACCCTTTCGATATCCTGGACCGGGATCGCGCTGATGTCGGCGAAGCTGTCCGAAAGGTTGTTCAGCGTCACGCCGTCGATCATCACAAGCACATGCCTCGATTCGGACCCCTGTATGTGAGGGCCAGCCGCGCTGCCGGGGCCGCCACGGATATCCATCTCAACCCCCGGCACGGTATTCAGAACGTCCGTCAGGGTGTGGGCGTTCATCTCCTCGATCTCCGAAGCGGTGATGACTGTGATGTTTTCGGCTACCTGGGAGACCGGCTTCGCGCTCCTTGTCGGGGTCACCACAAGCTCGTCCTCCCGGTAGTACATCCTGAGGACCTGCATCTCCTCTTCACCGGAGCTGTTTGCAGCATAAGCCAACGGTGAGAGCGCTATCAACACTGCAGGCAGCAGGAGCACGAGAATCTTTAAAAAGTTTCTATGCATGATCCCCTTTCTATATCATAATGGTATTAGAAAAAATATCCGGTGTCTATCGGGGATCGAAAAAAAATCTCATGATCAGATACTTCTGCATATGCATCGTTGCCATTCTTTGTGCCGGGGGCACGGCATCTGCACGGCAGGTCGCGGTGATCCAGAGTCTCGACGTCGCCCCGTACAACGAGGCACTCAGTGGATTCAGGAGTGTCTGTGCCGGGAAGATAATGCGGCTGTTTGTGGCGGGCATGGGGGAGTCCGACGTTGTCCGGTCGGTCCGCAAGTCCGATGCCGATCTGATCCTGGCGATCGGAAACGAAGCTGCGAAAAAGGTGAGGGACATTACAGATATCCCCGTAGTGTATATGATGATCCTCAATCCGCGCCATGTTGTGCCGGACATTGGGAACGTCACCGGGGTGGGCATGACCATTCGGCCCGAAACCCAGCTCGCCCTTCTGCATAAGGCCCTCCCCGGGTTCAGACGCGTGGGAATCATCTACGACCCGGTCAGGACGGGCGCGTTTGTAAGAAAGGCGAGGTCCGCGGCATCGGAGAAGGGGATAGAGCTTGTGGCCACGGAAATCCGAAGCGCCAGGGATTTCCCTGCGCTGCTTGAGGGGATGAAAGACCGGATAGATGTCTTCTGGGTGCTCCCCGATGTCACTTCGGTCACGGCGGAGACGTTCGAATTCCTGATCCTCTTTTCGATCCGAAACCGGATACCCGTCATCGTCTTTTCCAGCAAGTACCTGGCAAGCGGCGCCCTTCTGTCGATCGAAATCGATCCCTACGATATAGGAAGACAGGCGGGAGAAATGGCCGCCAGGATCCTGTCCGGGGCGACGGTGAAGGACGTTCCGAGGACCGAAGCGCGAAAGGCCGTTCTCTCCATAAATCTCAAGGTGGCGGAAAAACTGGGGATATCGTTTCCCGATGACGTGATCGCGGCCGCGAAGGTTTTTAACGGGGGGAGAAGATGAAGGCATGGCGCCCGATGAGGCATTTCAGGGAAAGCTTCAGCATAAAAGTATTTCTGAAGTTTATCGTCTTCGTAGTTATTATTACCTTTTCTTTCACCGCATTTTCGATTTTTCAGCAGAACAGGGTTCTCGGGAACGAACTGCTGAAGAAAGGTTTCCTGATCACGGAATTTTTTGCCTACAGCTCGAGGATCGGCGTTTTCAGCGAGAACGATAAACTTCTCGAAAACTCCATGGACGGCCTGATGAGGAACAAGGGTATACTTTCGGCCTCGATATACTCAAGCGACGGCAGACTTCTGAAAAGCAGGTGCGCGGTGGAGAAGCCGGGAGCAATCCCCGGGAAAATTGGCGTGAAGGAGCGCGAAAGGATTTTCGGGGACTTGAGGAAGTCTCAGCGGACGGTCGTGACAGAAGGCGCCCACACGATCGGCATTTGGGCCCCCGTTATATCGGAGACCGGTTACCGTTCGGACGAGTCACTTTTTTTCGGCCGGCAACCGGATGCTGCGGAGCGGCGCGTCATAGGATTCGTGAATGTCATCCAGGACAAGAAGGAACTGCGGGAGGAACGCAACGCCTTTCTGCGGAGGGGCGTACTGATTGGCGCGATCTTTTTACTCTTCGGGCTCACGGCCGTTTTTTTTATCACGAAAGGAATTACGACTCCCCTTGACAGGCTGACGAAGGGCGTCATTGCCTTCGGGACGGGGGGACATGTCGGCCATGTCCCGGTCGAGACACGGGATGAGATCGGAAAGCTTGCCACCGCCTTCAACACCATGGTCGCTGAACGGAAACGGCTTGAAGCCGAGCTGAAAAGCTACAGCGAAAATCTCGAGGAAAGGGTGAAGGAGAGGACGGCCGCACTCACGGAGGCAAAAGTACAGGCCGAGGCGGCAAGCAGGGTAAAGTCGGACTTTCTTGCAAACATGAGCCACGAGTTGAAGACCCCCCTCAATTCGGTCATCGGCTTCTCGGAGCTGATGTTGAACGGCGTGTCCGGCCCGCTTATGGACAGACAGCGGGAATACCTCGGAGATATCAACGAAAGCGGCAGGCATCTCCTTTCACTGATCAACGACATCCTGGACCTCTCAAAGATCGAGTCGGGGAGGATGGAGCTCGAAGTAACGGAGTTCTCCCTCGGCGACATCATAGAGGCGAGCCTGGCGATGTTCAGGGAAAAGGCGCTCAGGCACCGGATCACTCTGGCCAAGACGGTGCCGGATGAGGCAGGCTCTATCGCCGCGGATGCCAGGAAGATCAAGCAGGTGCTCTTTAATATTATCGGAAATGCGGTCAAGTTTACGCCGGACGGCGGGTCGGTAC
>JBJKSM010000072.1:0-15418 GCA_046704045.1 Thermodesulfovibrionales bacterium
CCTCGCTCTCCCGCCATGCGGGACTTTTGACGCACCGCTCAGACCGGGGCATCTCTGCCCCAGCCCGGTGCCTGCTTCCGGGCGCTCCGGCGCTTACCCGGTCCGGACTTCCACCGGCAGAGTCGATTAAACTTTCAGGACGCACCATCAGTTATTATATCAGGCTTCGGACGAGACAGTGGAAAAAGGGGATGCCCCCTTCACTCTTTGCCTTGTCCTCGTTGCCCGGCGACAATCTTCTATTTCCTTAAGAGGTTTTGGGTATCATAGCCATTCGCCACAAAAAACAGGAAATTCAGGTTATCACACCACCGCCGTATTTTCAACAGCGAAAGGGCTCCCGGGCAAGACCGCTCTAATTATACATTGACAACGGATGCTGCGGCTGATAGAGTGTATACGACAAGCTTAGAGAACAATCTCACGCAAGGACCGGAAGGAAAAATGCAAGAAGGAACTGCTTTCCAGTCTGCGTTGAACCCGGATAACACCGCCATGAAAGACGGATACATCCTGCAAGTGGAAGACAGCGCAGACGACGCCGCGTTGACACGCCATGCCTTTAGAAGGGCGAACATCCCAAACAGGGTAGAGGTCCTGAAAGACGGGGTCGAAGCTCTCGATTTTGTTCACCTGAGGGGCAAATTTACCGACCGGGCTCCTGCCGGCCTGCCGGCCTTTGTCCTGCTGGATCTGAAGCTCCCGAAAGTCGACGGGTTCGAGGTCCTGAAAAACTTCAAGGAAAACAAACGCACCGCCCTGGTCCCTGTCGTCGTATTCACCTCTTCACGGGAAGAAAAGGATATCATAAAGGCCTACGAACTGCAGGCAAACAGCTACGTCCGCAAGCCGGTCGATTTCGACAGGTTCACGGAGGTCATCAAACGGATAGGACTTTACTGGCTCTCCCTTAACGAGACTTCGTACGAAGTCGTAAAGTAGGGACCGTCTTACCGTTTCTTCGGAAAATCGGACAGAACCGAGCATCGGATCTTCTGTTTTTCTCTCCCGCGCGGGGACCAAAAGAATGACAGCGTGTATGCAGGCCGTATCGCTGCCCGGTGAAAAGGAATCCGGCGATGCGGTACAATATGCGGTCAGTCAAAAAGAAAAAAGGAGAAAGGGTGACGCTATGAAGATACGGTTTCTCGGCGGCGCGAGGACGGTGACAGGATCGTGTTTCTATCTCGAGGGGAGGAATTTCAAGGTCCTGGTAGATTGCGGGATGCACCAGGGGCCTGATTCGGAGGAGGTGAACCGGAGGAAGTTCAGGTTCGACCCCTCGGAGATAGGCTGTCTCTGTCTTACCCATTCCCATCTCGACCATGTCGGCCTTGTGCCGCGGCTTGTGATGGAGGGATTCAGGGGAAAAATCGTTACCACTTCCGCTGCCGCCGACATCGCCCGGTTGATATTGTACGATTCGGCCCACATACAGGAATCCGATACCGAATGGTATAACCGCAAGGCTATGCGGTCGGGGCTTGAATTGAAGGAGCCTCTCTACACGAGGAGTGACGTCGACCGGGTCCTGCCGCTGATCGAACGGAAAGGTTACGGCAGGATTGAATCGCTCTGCAAAGGCATGCGCTACCGTTTCGTGGACGCCGGTCATATCCTCGGCTCGGCCACACTGGAGCTCTGGTACGACGACGGAGGACGCGAGAGGAAGATCGTTTTTTCGGGAGACATCGGCAAGAAGGACAACCCGATCGTAAACGACCCGGTATTCGTCGAGGAGACGGATTATCTCACCATCGAATCCACTTACGGCAACAGGGACCACAAGAGCATGAAGGAATCGACGGACGAACTGGTCGAGGTGATCCGGGAGACCTTCAAGAGGGGCGGCAACGTGATCATACCTTCCTTCGCCCTCGGCCGGACCCAGGACCTCCTCTTCGTTTTGAACAAACTCGTGAAGGAGGGAAGGCTCTTCAGGATAAACGTTTACATAGACAGTCCGCTCGCCGAAGGCATCACGAAGATCTACGAGGCCCATGAGGAATACTTCGACGAAGAGGCGAAAAGGCTCTTCACCACAGAGAGCACCGACGCCATGAGGATACATTTCACGGAAACGACCGAAGAATCCATGGCCCTCAACAGGATCAAAAAAGAGGCTATCATCATCGCAAGCTCGGGAATGTGCGAGGGCGGCCGCATCCGCCACCACCTTAAGCACAACCTCTGGCGGAGGGAGTGCAGCATCGTCTTCGCGGGATACCAGGCGGAAGGCACGATGGGAAGAAAGATCGTCGACGGCGCAAAGGCGGTCGAAATCCTCGGTGAGCGCATTGTGGTGAAGGCGGGCATCCACACCCTGGGGGGATTCTCCGCACATGCGGACCGCACCGAGCTGCTCAACTGGATATCGAAATTCAAAAACTCGCCCGAGATATTCATCGTGCACGGTGAAGAGAAGGCCGCCCTTGACTTCCAGTCACTGATAAACGAGCGCTTCCGTTACAAAACCCGTGTTCCGGCAAATGGGGACGAGTTCGAGATATAGCCACTTCGGAAAAAATCTTTATGCAGCACAACGGCAAATTTACCGCAGAGAACGCAGAGATTACATCAATAAAATCCGGCGTGATCTTTTTTCCTCAGTGAACCCCCCGCCCTCCGCGGTGTTTCTTTATTCCGCTTGTTCGGTATACTGCCCTTACAGCGTAATGATCTCGGCGGTCATGGCTGAAAGGTCGGCAATCGCCACGGTGGATTTGCCGTAGAGCCAGCTGCCCGTCTCGCCGGGGTTCACTATAAGGGTGTCCCGCACTTTTCTTATGTCGGGTTTGTGGGTATGGCCGTATATGACAAGGTCATAATGGCCGCTGTCTGCGAGCGCGTCCGCGACGTGGTGCTCGTGGATGAGGACGATCTTCCTGCCGCCGAGTTCAAAGGTGTGGGGCTGCGGGAAAACCCTCCCCTCGGACATCTTGTGGAGGAGGAGCTTATCGCCGTCGTTGTTGCCAAAGACCCCGGTGAAACCGCATCTCAGCTTCTTCAATACCCTGAAGGTGAAAGGCGACACAAAGTCGCCTGCATGAATGACATGCTCAACCCCCCGTTCGTTGAAAAGCTCCACCGCCTGTCTGACCCGGTCCATGTTGTCATGAGTATCGGAAAGTATGCCGGTGATCATCCGTCTGTTCGGCCTGTCTTATCCGGCGAGGTAGTTGTTGACGAGCTTCAGCAGCTCCTGGGTCTGGATCGGCTTGGGAAGGTAGGCGTTCGCCCCTATCGAAAGAGCCCTCTTCCTGTCTTCTTCGGCGCCTTCGGTAGTCACGATGATGATCGGGATGTTCTTGAAAACCGGGTTGCCGCGTACAAGGCTCACGAGCTTCAGGCCGTCCATGACCGGCATGTTGATATCCGCGAGGATGAGGTCCACCTTTTCGGAGGAGAGTTTTTTCAGCGCATCGACGCCGTCGGTGGCCTCGATGACATGGGAATTCGGGATCCTTTTTATCGCAAAACTTATCAACTGCCTCATCGTTGGTGAATCTTCGACCACAAGGATATTAGGCATCGTCTCTCATCCCCCTATTTCCTCGGCTTTTCCTTGAGAAGGTCGAGGAAACTCTGTATGGTAGTAAGTTTTCTTTCGGACTGCGTATACAGCCGGGAAGAAAAAATCGCCGTGGCGGCATGTCCGGCAAGCAGGTTGAACAGCTCGTAGTCCACATTCGTGAAGCCCGCCTTCTGCGTCAGCAGCCTGTATATCGAAATCACGCCGATCACGTGTTCCTTTATCTTCAGCGGGATACAGACGATCGGATCGAGCGGCCTGAACTCCGTCACGTACGAGAGGTCTTCGGAAAAAAAACTTTCGCCTTCCTTTGCGACGCTGCCTATTATCCCCTCGCCGATCTTCACCTTCGGTGCGTCGGAAACGGCCATACCCTCGGCGCTCACGGGCACCAACTCGTTCGTCTTTTCGTCCATGAGCAGCACGACGAATTTTTCGGCGCCGATCAGGTTGATAACGATCTCGATCACGATCCGCAGGACCTCGGAGAAGTCCAGAGTGGAATGCAGCTGGTAGCTGGCCACGTAAAGGTTTGCGAGATTGTTGTTCTCCTCCTCTACTTCCACATACTTGGACGCGAAGTCCTTGTTCTCGGCCTCTGCCTGCCTGAACCGCTCACGCACTGAATCCAACTCCTCTTCGAGCATCGCTATCCTGTCTTCGTAAAGCTTCATCCTCGTTTCGTCGCCGGACCTTTCGATCGACTCCTCGAGCTGAGCTATCCTGTAACGGAGCTTCTCGTTCTCCTTCAGAAGCTCCTTTGTAAACTCCTCCCCCTTTTTGAACATCTGGAGGAATTCTTCAGCCTTGTTGGTGTAACCCGTCTCCTTTTCCACTACTCCCGCTCCCTTCACGCCCCGGCATTCACCCTGGTTATTATCTCCGCCGGTATCGCCGAGATCGGCAGCACCGCCTTCGCCGCCCCGGCCTTGATCGCCTCGGCAGGCATGCCGAAAACCACGGCGCTCTCCTCGGATTCCGCTATAGTATAACCGCCTTTCGTTTTAATTTCCACCATGCCGTTTCTGCCGTCATTGCCCATCCCCGTAAGGATTACCCCCATCGAATTCCGCCCGAAAACGTCGGCCGCGGACTTCATCATGTAGTCCACGGAAGGCACGTATTTATCGGTGAGTTTTCCCTCTTTCAGTACGACCACCGCTCCCCGACCCTTCTTCTTCAGCCCGAGATGGTACCCCCCCGGGCAGATCAGCACGGTCCCGGGCTCGACAGGATCGAGATCCTTCGCCTCCCTGATCCTCACCTGGGACAACCTGTTCAGCCGCTCCGACAGAGGTCCCGTGAACCCTTTCGGCATATGCTGGCTCACCACTACAGCCGCACCGAAATCGGCCGGAAGCCGGGTCAGGATGATCTGTAGAGCAGCGGGGCCACCGGTGGAAGACCCTATCGCGACCACCCCGATATTTCCGCCCGCCTCTTCTTCTTCGGCAGCCCTTTCTTCCCCGTGGCCGAGAAGTTCGAGGTTCCTCGTGAGTAAATCCATCCTGATGTTTTTTATGCCCCGCACTTTTCTGAGAAGGTCTTTCTCGATGGACTGGAGCTCTATCGATGCGCGCCGCGTCGGCTTTGCGATAAAATCGACTGCCCCGAGTTCGAGCGCCTTGAAGACCGTCTTCGAGTCGTTATAGGAGCTCACCATGATGACCGGCGTCGGCTTTTCGTGCATAAGCCACCTGAGAAAACTGAAGCCGTCCATCTCCGGCATCTCGAAGTCGAGGGTGATGATGTCCGGGCTCAGCCTGAGCGTCTTGGCCATCGCGTCGATGCCGCTCGATGCGATCCCCGTCACCTCTAGGCCGGGGTCCTGCTCGACTATCTTCTTGATCATCTGTCTCGTGTACGCCGAATCGTCGACGATGAGGATCTTTGTTTTCACTGTAAATACCTGCCCTGTTCCAGGATGTTGTTCCCGCATGCCTTCCTGTGAGGTTTCTGGTACACCATGTCGTTTTTGAAATGCTTCAGCGTGAAGGCGGTCGATATGTTGATCAGCGATTCGGCGTGACCGAGGAGAAGATACCCGCCTTCGACAAGCCTGTCGAAGAAGTGTTCGATGACCCTTCTGCGCGACGCCCCGTCGAAATATATTAATACATTTCTGCACAGGATGACATCCATTTTGCCCAGAAACTTTACCTTGAAAGGGTCGAGGAGATTCAGATAACTGAAGTTAACGTATTTCTTGACGTTGTCAGATATCCGGTAGGAGCCGTCCTCCTCAATGAAATATTTCCTGAGGTAGCAGGGCTCCGTCGTCCTGAAGGAATTCCTGCGGTACACCCCTTTCCGGGCGGTCTGCAGGACGCGCTGGTTGATGTCGCTGCCGTAGATCTCGATATCCCAGCCGCTGAATTCGCCCCGCTCTCTTATGAGCATCGACAGGGTGTAGGGCTCCTCGCCCGTGGAGCAGCCCGCCGACCATATTCTCAGGGTCCTGCGGTCCCTGTTTGACTCCCTCAGTTCCTCCAGGATCTCGTCGCTGAAGGCCCTGAGCTGGTTCTGCTCCCTGAAAAAATAGGTCTCGTTGACCGTAAGCAGGTCGACGATCGCGCAGAGCTCCTCCTCCGCATTCCTGTCATATCTTATGAACCGGTAATAGTCCCTGAAGTCGTCGAAGTGATGGTTCCTTGCCCTTCTCGTAAGCCTTTTTTCAATGAGGTAGCGGGAGCCGTCGTCGAAATAGAGCCCGCAGTAATCCCTGATGATGTCCCTTATGAGCCTGAAGACATCTTCCGAAAGGGGCAGGACTTCTTCCTTCTCAAACACGCAGGGTCTCCTCAACCGCTTTTTTCACGGTGGGGTCCTCTTCCGTGTCGAGGAGTCTCTCAAGCTCGCTGCGCACCTCGTCTTTCATCCTGCCGGCGAGCGCCCTCACCGCCGCTATCCTCGTTGCCCAATCGGGATCGTCGAGGAAAGGCAGCAGTTCTTTTTCGACGTTTTCGAACGATGCGAGCGAAGAGATCGCCGTCCTCCTGACCTCCTCGTCGGAGGACGACAGCATCCCCCTGATCGCCTCGCGCGCCTCCTCTCCTCCGACGGCTCCCAGCGCCTCCAGCGCAGTCGTAACGACAAAGCCGCTCCGGTCGTCGAGAAGCCCGGAGAGGGTTCCGACTGATCGCCTGTCCTTAAACATGCCGAGGGCCCTCGCCGAGGCGACTCTCACGGAGGTATCGGGGTCGGCCGTCAGAAGCGTAAGCGAATCGATCGTTCCTTCTCCGCCGATCATGCCGAGACTGAGAGCGGCAGAAATGCGCATACCCGGCTCCTCGTCGGTAAGTGCATGAGTGAGGTGTTTGACGGACTCCGGCGTTCCTATGGCGGCCAGTGCTTCCACCACCGCTTTCCTGACACCGACATGTGCGTCCTTGAGTGCGAACCCGAGTTCTTCGACCGCAGCCGAGGCCCTCAGTGTGCCTATGAGAGAGGCCGCGTTCCTCCTCAGGTCGGCGTTATCGCTCTTCAGCATCCCGACCAGTTCATCCGCGGTGAGCGCTCCTCCGAGCCTCGAAATAGCGCTCACCGCCGCTTCCTGCACGTCTTCGTATCTGTCGGTCAGAAGCTTCATCAGCTCAGGCACCGCGCGGGCATCCCCTATCCGGGCCAGACCCTCCGCAGTGTGCGAACGGACGTGGCCGTCACCGTCGGAGAGGAGGCGGCGAAAGATATCGAAATAGACGGGGGAGGCCACCTTGCCGGCAACCTCGCAGATAACGCGCAACCGGTGGGTGTTGTCCGTATCGAAGAGCTTCAGCAGCGATTCAGGCCTTTCCCTGCCGATAAAGAAAAGCGCGTTCTTTACGTCGCGGGCGAACTCTTCTTCCTGTGAGATGTCGAGGAGCGGTCCGTAGGCAGCCTCGTCCCTCATCAGCCCCATGAGGAGTATGGCGGAGATCCTGACCTCCTTCTTTGCCGACCACGCATGCCTGACGAGAATATCCATCGCCTTCCCGCCCAGGACCTTCCGCATCTCCGCCGTGATCGCTTCCGCCTTTACCCCGTTATGATAAAACCTCTCGATCGTACGCAGGACCTGCTCCTGGACCCCCCTTGAGGGCTCCTCCAGAAGGGGTATGATATGCACGAGCGTCGAGGGGACCGCCAAGCGCCCGAGCGATTTGAGCACGGGCTCTCTCAGCGGTTTTATCTTCAGCGCCGCCACCAGGTGCGGGACCGCCTTGACGTGACCTATCCTGCCGAGCGCATCGGCGGCGGGATAGGCAGTCCAGAGGTCGCCACCGTCAAGTATCCTGATGAGCGCATCCACCACCGAGAGCTCGCCCTTTTTCCCGAGGTGCTCGACAGCGGTGGCCCTCACGTTCTCATCCTCGTCCTTGAGGGCGTCGAGCATAAGCGGAATGGACCTGTCGTCGTTCTGCTCGCCGAGGACGTCGATGATGAACTTCCTCACGTCCCTGTTTGGTGTTCTGAAGGCCTCGATGAGGTGACCGGTCGCCTTCCGGCCGAGCCGTATGAGCGCTTCGATCGCCGAATTCCTCGCGCCGGCGTTGTCTTCGACGGAGAGGAGCCCAATGAGACCCCGGATATATTCTTCCACAGGGTAGTCGGCGAAGAGTATTTCGACCGCCGTCTTCCGTACGCGCCAGCTGCAGTCTTCCATCGCCTGCAGCAGAACGGGGATGCAGGCGGCATCCCCCAGACCCCTCATCTTTTCGACGACTTCTCTTCGCTGTTCCGTGCTATGTTCGTCGTTCCGTTCCGGCAACCCCGGCACCGTCCGCCTCCAGTGTTTCAATGGATTCTGCAAGTTTGATCCGCTCCTCCGAAGTAAGGAGGCTGTCAATATCGAGCAGTATGATGACCGAATCGTCCTTCCTGCCAAGACCGGTGATATATTCCGTCCTGAAGCCCTTGAAGAACGAAGGAGGAGGGGAAACCTCCCCCTGCGAGAGGGCGAGGATTTCCCTGATTTCGTCGACGAGGAAGCCCGTCTTCTCCCTCCCGAAGCGCACCACGATGACCCTTTCCTTCTTCCCCGAAGGGTCGGTACAGAAGCGCTTTCTGAGGTCGATGAGGGGAATAATGGCGCCTCTGACGCTCATCACCCCCGATAAAAAATCGGGAAGTCCCGGGATCGAAAAGACCTTTTGCGGCTTGATGATTTCGACCACCCGCCCTATCGGTATCCCGAAGGTCTGGTCGGATATCGTGAAAACGGTGAATTTATCCATCTTAGGCGATCTTGAACACCTCCATCTCTTTCTTGAGTATCTCGATCTCGTCGAAGAGCGTCTTGAGCGAAAGCGACACCTCTTCCATGTCTTTTATCGTCACGGCGCCTATGCCCGTTATCCGCTGCATCGCGCCGATGATATCTTCATTCAGCTTCTTCTGGGCCGTCACGGCCCCGCCGATGCCCGTTATCCGCTCGTTCGCGAGCTCGAGGTTCTTTGAAATCTGCCGCGTGCCTACCGCCTGCTCTTGCGTCCCCTTCTTGCTGATGTCGGCAACCTCCTTCACCTCGCCTACACCTTCCAGGAGGTAGCTGAGGGCATTGTCCTGCTCGCCCGTCGATTTGGCGATGCTGTTCATCATTTTCCTGATATCCTCGATCACCGCCGATATCTGGCGCAGCCCGAGCGACTGCTCTTCCGTGGCCCGCTCGATAGCCTTTGTCATCTCCGTTGAATACTCCGATGCGGTCAGTATTTCCTTCAGCGCATCTCCGACCTTCAGCACGAGGCCGTTGCCCTCGTCGACCTTCACCGTTGCCGAATCTATGGAAGAGACTGCGTCCCTGATGTCACGCTGGATCGTCTTCACGATGCCCCCGATATCCCTCGCAGACGAGGATGTTCTCTCCGAGAGCGCCCTGACCTCGTCGGCGACGACGGAGAAGCTCTTGCCGTGCTCGCCAGCCTGGGCCGCGAGAATCGCGGCATTGAGGCTCAGGAGGTTCGTCTGCTCGGTAACGTCCTTTATCACCGAGAGGACCTTCTCGATATCCTTCGACCTCGCGCCAAGTCTCTCGACAATCCCGGCGGACTTCTTCACCTCAGAGGATATTTTCTCCATGCCCTCGACTGCGTCCACAATCGCCAGCATGCCTACTTCGGAGGTAACCTCCTTCACCTTTTCGGCCATCTTCGATGACTCCCGCGCATGGTCTTCGACCTCGCGTATGGAGGCGCCTATCTCCTCCACCGAGGCGGAGGTGTCCTCGACCGAGACGAGGGCCTCAGCCGAATTCTTCGAGATCTCCTTCGCCGTCTGCGTCATCTGGGAGACGAAGGAGTAGGAATCCTCCGTGGCCTTGAAGAGCCGCTGGGTATTGGCCGTGATCTCCTCTGCGGTCGCCTTCAGTTCTATCAGGGACGACACGTTTTCCGTGGAAAGACTGACGAGCCTCTCGATATTTTCGTTCACCCCGGCCTGCGCCTGGCCTGCGCCCTGGATCGACTTGGCTATCTCCTGCACCGCGTCGGACTGCCTCCGCGTACCGTTTATCGCGTTACTGTATGTGGTATCTACCTGCTTTATCGCCATCGATACGTTCAGGGCCGTGGAATTGAGCCGCGCTATGGTCGCCGAAAGGCGTTCGGCAAGAAAGGCGATGCCGCGGGCGATGCCGCCGATCTCGCTTTCCCCGAGATCGGGGACTTCCGTCCGCAAGTCGCCCATGGTGATCTTTTCGATCGCCGAATTTATCGATGCAACCGGCCTGTTGATGTTCCTTCCGAACAGGACCCCCATAATTGCGCAAACGATGATGAGCGCCAGGACCTGATAGAGCGAGATCGTGAGCACGCTGTTGGCAATCTTTCCGTTGATCGATTTCGGCGAATAATAGATCCTCACCTCGCCTATTTTCTGCTCCCCGGCGATCACCGGCACGCTGAGGGACATCTCTTTCCTGAAGAAGAAAGGGTTGACCGATGCGGACACGATCCGGTCGTATCCCTTTTTCTCGCTCTCCTTCACCACCTTTCCTTCCGCATCGAGGATACGGACGTCGACGATGGCCTCGTCTTTCATGATCTCGGCGAGATAGGCGTCGATCGGCGTATAATCGTAACTGGTAAGCGGTCCCGAGCTTACGTCCGCGACGATGGCGGCCGCCCTCTTCATCCTGCTCTGCAGCGAATCGAAAAGCGCGGACCTGCCGTATAGAACCAGTATCAGTGCCCCCAGCGACTGACTGATCAGGAGGATGACAAACAGTGTGGCAAGAAACTTGGCCGTCATGGATTTCCTGAGCGTCATCGTCCCGGCACCGCCCTCAAATAGACAGTAGTGTTCATCTTATCCTCCTTCAGATCATCCCCATCTTCGTCATCATGAGCCTCACGCCGGCATAGTCTTCGTCGACCGCCTCCACAAAGCCCGTATAGCCGGGGTTTACGGATTTCAGTATGGCGGCGCCCTCGGGCGTCCCGTCGGTAATCGCGCAGAGTGCATCCTTCAGCGAGGCGGAAACTTCCTCAGCCAGCTCCGGCGCCACGCAGATATTGAATTCCGGGATGTCTTCGGAAAACTTGACGAACCTGAGACCCTGGTCCCTGAACCGGTATGCCGTGGATTCCATTACCGCGCCGGCGTCGAAATCGCCGTTGAGCACGGCCTTGGCCACGTCGTCGTGGTGTCCGAGATAGTTGTAGTACTGCAGGTCCTGCAGGTCCACGCCGGCGGCAAGCAGCATCCCCCTCGGCACTATGTGGCTGGAAGTCGAATGGGGATCGCCGAAGGCGAACGAGCGTCCCTTAATATCCTCAACGGATTTGATCGTGCTGTCATTGCGCACAACGATAAGGCTGTGCTGAAAAGGCTTTCCCTCCCTCATCGCCTTGACAAGGACGCGGACGCCGTACTTCTTGTGGGCCTCGATATAGGTGGAGGGCGTCATGTAACAGACCTGCGTCATACCCTGTCCGATATCCGCGACCGCGCCCTGGAAATCGACGGCGACCTTCAGGTCGAACTTCCGCCCCAGCTTCTTGCCGAGGTAATCCGCGAGGGGGGTAAATCTCCTGAACATGACGGCAGGGGATTCGAGCGGTATGATCCCCAGCCTTAGTATGTCCCGGACGGAATCCGCCGCGAACTTGAATCTTTCCATCTCCGTGACCGTGAGCTCGGCGTCCTTCAGGAGTTCCTGGACCATCTGATTGAGCTTGAAGGCGCGGTCCCTGTTTTCCTTCGGAAGCTCCCTGATTTTCTCTATGGCGTTCAGTATCTGGTTCGAGCCCATCTTCTGCTCGTTGATCGCCTTCGAAATCTGCTGGCTCTTGTCGGAGACGAGATCGACCGCCTGCGAGATCTGCCTGCTGTTCAGGGACTGTTCGCCCGTGGCGATTCTTACATGGCCCGTTACCTCGTTTATCTTTTCCGTGGCCTTCATGATCAACTGAATTCCCCTGTCCTGTTCGGTTGTCGCCTTCGAGATCGAGCCGACCATGGCGAGCACCTTTTCCATCGCCTCGGATACGAGCCTCGCAGACTGCGCCTGCTCCGTAGTGGAATATTCTATCGCTGCGGCCATGTCGGAGGACCTCTTCGTCGTTTCGATGATCTTCCTCAGCGCGTCCGCCGACTCCTGCGTGACCGCAAACCCCGATTCGACCGACTTCAATCCCTCACCCATGGCATCCACCGCGTCCGCCACCTCATGCCGCACCGCCTGAATGAGCTCGGCTATATCCTGTGTCGAACGCGAGGTCCTGTCGGCAAGGCTCTTTATCTCGTCGGCCACGACGGAGAACCCCTTTCCATGCTCCCCGGCCTGGGCGGCGAGTATCGCCGCATTGAGCGCAAGCAGCGTCGTCTGATCCGTGATATCATCTATGATGTTCAGTATCTTCCCTATCTCCTCGGACCTGCCGCCGAGCTTCCTGATGCAGTCGGCGGTCCTTTCCACCGACGACTGGATGTCCTGCATTCCCTTTATCGTCTTTTCTATGGACGTCATGCCGAAGGAAATGGCGTCCTTCTTGACCTTTTCGGAAAGCGACGCGGATTCCTTGGCCCTATGTTCCACCTCCTTGATCGAAGCGGCGATCTCAGTGATAGCGCTCTGCGTCGACTCGGCCGCGACCGCGAGTTCGTCCGTATTGTTCGCCACCTCCCTGATCGTGGCCGACAGTTGCTCTATCGAAGCGGAAGTCGATTCGACCGCCATCGAAAGGTCGGTAGTGCTGCCCGTTATCTGCGTAATGCTCGTCACCATCTCTTCCATGGACGCGGCGGTCTGTTCGGCCGACGCCGCAAGCCCTTCAGTCCCTTCCGCGATCTCCGTGACCACCGCATTCATCTCTTCGAGGGAAGCCGAGATGTTATTGATAGACTCGGTCTCCAGCAGCGTGCCGTCCGCCACCTTTCGCGATTCACGTTCCACGTCCTCCGTCACATGGGAGATCCGGAGATTCACGTCCCTGACCCTCTGCAGAATGGCGCCTATCGAATGAAGCGAGTCGCGTATCGCCCCGCTGAGCCACCCGATCTCGTCATCGCTCTTCAGGTCCGCGGCGAACGACATGTCGCCCTCCGCAAGTCTCAGGGCGGCCCTTTCGAGCTTCTTAATCGGGGAAAGCACCATCTTCCTGACGGACGCCCAGAGTATGATGCTGAAGCAGAGGCTGGCCAGGACCGTAACGAGGAGCACGATGCCGATATACCCGAACGCCTTCCGATACTCCTTTTCTATGGAAAAGGACACCTTCAGCGCACCCAGCACCGGCGGGTCGGCCGCGTGACAGGTCATGCACCTTTCGGCATTGATGAGGGGCCTGTAGAAGGTGAGTATCTTCACCCCCTTCACCAGTATCGGGGCCTTTGTCCTTGATAGCTTCTTCATGACTGCGGCTTCCGTGGGAGCAGCCGTTTTGTCCATGGCGCTCCGCCCCTCGTAATTGAGAAGTTCCGCCTCCTTAACGCCCTCCCTGCCCTTCAACTCGTCAACCATGGATTTGGCAAGGTCGGTGCGGCCTTCGACCATCGCCCGTTCGACGTCGGCCGCAATGATCGAGGTGGTCAATTCGAGGCTCGAGCCCGTCATGCCGTAAAGGCCGGCTTTTTCGATTGTCAGCACCATGATCCCCGCGCCGGCTACTCCGATAAGGAGAAGGACGGCCACAATAGCGAGTATCTTGAATTCAAGCTTTGCGCGCATATACTCTCCTTTAAGTTACCTCTATTTTCAGCGCTTCCTCGCACCTGATGATCGATATGAAGCGTTTATCGAGGATTACCACGCCGTCCACGAACTTTCTCTCCTCCTCCAGGAGGTGGGCCGGGGGTTCCAGGACCCCGCCCTGCGGCAGTCTCACGACCCCGTTCACCCTGTCGATGGTCGCACCGATGGGGCCATGCGGGCCGAGGAGAATGAATATCTTCTTTCCTGCGGAATTTACGGCAGCCCCGTCTTCCCGCACGCCCCCGGAGACGATCCTCGTCTTCAGGTCTATCACCGGCATTATCTTTCCCCTCAGGGAAGTGATCCCGAGGACATAATCGGGCATGGCAGGAACCTTCGTTATCGGCTGGTAACGGATGATCTCCTCGACCTCGGAGACCCTGAAGGCGAACTCCTCCGTCGACAGGCTGAACGTAAGCAGCTCCACGACATCGGCCGGGTCCTCCCCCGTTTCGGAAGAAGGTTCCTCCGCCTCTGTCGTCGCCGGTTCTTCCCGCCGGGTTTCCACGACAGAAGGAGGCAAAGGTACAGCAGAGACGCCGTCCCGGACGACTGCGGCCTCTTCTCCGTCCTGCTTTTCTGTAACTGCCGGCGTCGCGGAGGCGGCCCGTTCAGAAGCAGCCTGCACGAGACCGTCTCTTTTTTCGACGCCCGCCTCTTCGGGCATGGGCGAGGACCGCACCGCTTCCTTCCTTTCCTTCGCCTTCTTCCTAATTTTCGCTATATCCATCGAGTCCCAGTTCCCTTGCCGCATCTTCGATGAGCGCATCTCCTATAACCACAGCCTCTTTGGCGAAGCCGTCGAGAAGCGCCGATGTTGCGATGCTGTTGATAAGCCTCGGGATGCCCCCGGAATACCTGTACAATGCATCGAGGGCCTCGTCGGTAAAGAGCAGGTCCGTTTTTCCGGAGACACGCAGCCTGTGGGAGACGTAGTCATTTATTTCCCCCCCCGCGATCGGTCCGAGATGATAGAAGAGTCCTATCCGCTGTTTCAGGGGGACATAGGTCTTGTGGTTCAGTCTCCGCCTGAGGTCCGGCTGACCGACGAGGACAAGGCTGACGAGGTTCGTATAATCGAGCTGGAAATTCGTCAGGAGCCTTATTTCCTCGAAGGTGTCGCGGTCGGGAATGAGCTGCGCCTCGTCTATGATGATCACGGGGGAAATACCCGCTTCGTAGTCCTGGTAGACCTTGCGGTAGATCGCATCGAGCAGGTCGGCCTTGTGGTTCGACAGACTGCCTATCTCCATCCTCATCGCGACCGTCCTCAGAAACTGTGCCGCCGTAAGCCTCGGGTTTATGATGTTGATCACGCGGTACCGATCGCCGAGCGTGTCCATGAGCGCCCTCGTCAGTGTCGTCTTCCCGCACCCGACCTCGCCGGTGAGAAGGATGAGGTCCTTTTCCTCGACCGCATACTGGAGTCTGGCAAGCGCCTCCTCATGGCTCCTGCTGAGGAACAGGTACTTCGGGTCCGGCGTCTTGCTGAAGGGCCGCTCCTTTAACCCGTAAAATTCCTCATACATATGCCCCTCCTTTTTGTTTGATCACGGATTCGTCGATAAGTGACTCCACATCGAGCACAAGCACCACCTCGTGCCTGCCGGTCTCGGCGGCGCCCCCGAACCCCCGGAGTTTCCTCAGATAATCGCCGAGCGATTTTATCACGATCTCCTGCTGCCCGAAGAGCTCGTCAACGAGCAGGCCTACCC
>JBJKSM010000073.1:0-15462 GCA_046704045.1 Thermodesulfovibrionales bacterium
ATTATGATGTGACGCTGAAGCAGAGCCCGCGCTATGTAAACGGCAATTGCACCTGCTGCGGCAAGTGCGCCGATGCCTGCGAGACGGAGATCCCGAACGTCTTCAACTTCGGCATGGACAAGCGAAAGGCCGCCTACCTTCCGCATGAAATGGCCTTCCCTCAGAGATATGTTATCGACCCTTCGATCATAGGGACGAGCGCGGCTCAGGCGTGCAGGGACGCGTGCCCTTACAGCGCAGTCGATCTCGACGATAAGGCCAGGACCTTTAACATCAAGGCGGCATCTATCGTCTGGGCTACGGGCTGGAACCCTTATGACGCTGCAAAGATGGAAAACCTTTCCTTCGGCAAGGTGCAGAACGTGATCACCAATATGATGATGGAACGACTTGCCGCAACCAACGGGCCCACCAAAGGAAAGATCGTAAGGCCCTCGGACGGAAAGACGGTCAACAATATCGCCTTTGTGCAGTGCGCCGGGTCGAGAGATGAAAATCATCTGCCCTTCTGCTCCTACATATGCTGCCTTGCCTCCCTTAAGCAGACGACCTACATCCGGGAGGCGAACCCGGAATCGAAGGCGACGATCTATTACATAGATCTGAGGACACCGGGCAGGTACGAAAAATTCTACAGGAAGGTGAAGGCGGACGCAAACGTCTCTTTTGTGAAAGGAAAGGTCGCAAAGATCGAAGAGGATCCCGCCACCAGGGATGTCATTGTAACAGTTGAGGATACCCTTTCGGGCAAGAAGATACAGGGTCGTTACGAAATGGTCGTCCTCGCCACCGGCATGGAGCCTTCGACCGCAACGGCAAAGGTGCCCGGAAATGCGAAATATGACGATAATAATTTTGTTATTCCAGCCGAGATACTGTCCACGGGCTGTGTAAAGAAGCCATCGGATGTCATGTCCTCGGGACAGACGGCTACGGGGACCGCGCTCAAGGCGATCCAAATGGTGAGGAGGTAAACAGAGATGGATAAAAAACTTGGCGTATACATGTGCGGCGGATGCTCTATAGGCGAAGGCCTGAACCTTGAAGCGCTTTCGCAGGTCGCGACAAAGGAATACAAGGTACCGATCTGCAGGACCCATTCCGCCATGTGCGGTGAGGAAGGCGTGGCGATGATAAAAAAGGACATGGAGACCGACGGCGTAAATACCGTCATCATCGCCGCCTGTTCCAGCAGGGTAAAATATGACGTCTTTGACTTCGGTCCTGCAAGCATCGTCGAGAGAGTGAACATCAGGGAGCAGGTCGCCTGGAGCCATGACTGGACGAAGCAGGTTCAGGTAAAGACAAAAGACGCCGAAGGGAAAGATGTCGTGAAGGAAGAGACCAAGCCCAATGACGACACTCAGATGCTCGCCGAGGACTATCTCAGGATGGGGATCGTCAAGGCCCAGAAGATGAACCAGGTCGATCCCTATCTTCTGGAGAAAGTTGAAAAGAGCATCCTCGTAATCGGCGGCGGCATCACCGGTCTTACTGCGGCGCTCGAGGCCGCAAAGACCGGCTACGACGTGACGATCGTCGAAAGGCAGGCCCAGCTCGGAGGGTATGCCGCGAAGCAGCGTAAACAGATACCGACGAAGGCCCCTTACACCTCGCTCGAACCCAATACGGTACAGGACAGGATAAAAGAGGTTTCGAACAATCCGAAGATCGCGGTAAAGACCGGTCACGAGATCGCGAGGATCAGCGGCGCGCCGGGACAGTTTGCCGTCTCGTTCAAACAGACCGGCACGAAATCCCAATGGGATATCCCGCCGAAGAAGAAGGAAGAGGAGAAGGACAAGCCCGCCGGTACGGAAGAGAAGCCGGCCGAGGAACCGGCGGAGCTTCCGGCGGATATGGTGAAGTGCGAGGACATCCTGACTTCCGACCCGGACGCGGAAGTGTTCGGCGCGGTCATAGTGGCGGCAGGCGGAAGGCCGGCCGATCCCGCCGAATACGAGCATCTCGGCTACGGAAAGTTCGCAAACGTCGTCACAAACACGGCGCTTGAGGAGACCGCATCAAAAGGGAAGATAACAAGACCCTCCGACGGAAAGCAGGCAAAGACGGTCGCCTTTATCCAGAGCCCGGACCTCGGCGATGACAACGATTTTCCGTACTGTTCCTCGGTGACAAGCATGATATCCCTCAAGCAGGCGAAATACCTGAGAGAGGATTACGAGGACGGAAAAGCGTTTATCTTCTACAAGCACATGAGGACCCCCGGCATCTACGAGAATTTCTACAAGAGCGCACAGAACGATCCCGGCCTCTTCCTTACAAGGGGAGAGGTGAAGTCGGTCACTGAAAACGCAGACAAGAGCCTCACCGTCGAGGTGGACGACACGATACTGGGCGAGAAGGTCGCCGTGACCGTCGACATGGTGGTGCTGGCCACCGGAATGGTGCCGGAGACTCAGTTTGAGCCGGTGATCAATCTTGCCTACCGGCAGGGGCCGGCCTTCAGGGACCTGGAGCTGTTCAATGGCTACGCGGATTCAAACTACATCTGCTTCCCCTACGAGACGCGGAGGACCGGAATCTACACCGCCGGTAACGTCAGGCAGACGATGACCAACGGCGAATGTATCGAGGACGCAACCGGCGCCGCGCTCAAGGCGATACAATGCCTCGAATCCGTGAACAGGGGCATGTCCGTGCATCCGAGGTCGGGGGACATGTCCTTCCCCGAGTTCTTCTTCCAGAGGTGCACGCAGTGCAAGAGGTGTACGGAAGAGTGTCCTTTCGGCGCGCTCGACGACGATGAAAAAGGCACCCCGAAGCCCAACCCCACCAGGTGCAGGAGATGCGGAACGTGCATGGGGGCGTGCCCTGAGAGGATCATATCGTTCAAAAACTATCATATCGATATGATCGGCTCGATGGTCAAGGCGATAAACGTCCCCGATGAGGACGAGGAGAAATACAGGATCGTCGCTTTTGTATGCGAAAACGACGCCTATCCGGCGCTCGACATGGCCGGACTGCACAAGCTCAAGTATTCTGCCGATATCAGATTTATCCCCGTAAGGTGTCTCGGCTCGGTCAACACCATATGGATAGCGGACGCGATGTCGAAGGGTAACGACGGGGTCCTTCTGATCGGCTGCAAGTACGGCGACGACTATCAGTGCCACTTCGTGAAGGGCAGCGAACTGTGCAACAAGAGGATGGACAATGTCGCCGAAACACTGGGCAAGCTGAGACTTGAGCCGGTGAGGGTCCAGCAGATCCAGTTTTCCATCGATGAATACGACAGGATCCCGGAAGAGATCAACAAGTTCATGAAAACGATAGAGGGCGTAGGATTTAACCCGATGAAGGGTTTCTAGGAGGTAACGAATGGCAGAGGGAAAAGTGATTCAGCCTGATTTGAAGTTCGTAAAAAAGATTATGAGCTCCGGGGGTGAGTCCCTCAAAAAGTGCTACCAGTGTGCGACCTGCTCGGTCGTCTGCAATATGACGCCCGACGACAGGCCTTTCCCGAGGAAGGAGATGATCAACGCCCAGTGGGGGCTGAAGGAGAAGCTCTTCGCCAATCCCGACATATGGCTTTGCCATCAGTGCAGCGACTGCACCGCTTACTGCCCGAGGGGGGCGAAACCGGGAGAGGTGCTGGGGGCGGTGAGAAAACTGAGCATCGAACATTATGCTTTTTCCCGTTTCCTGGGGAGGGCGCTCGGCGACCCGAAATACCTTCTCTTCCTTCTCGCCATCCCGATCATAATATTGGGCGGCGCCCTTGCTGCGCAGGGACACCTCGGAATTCCGATCCCTGCCGAACCGCACTGGGGATACGCTGAAACGTTTATGGCGGTCCATTACATAGATCCGATTTTCGGGGCGGCGGCCGCGTTCGCCGCGCTGGGGTTTGTCTTCGGCGTCATGAGATACTGGAAGGACCTGGTGGCAGCATACGGAAAACCGAGGAAGATGACGGTCTCGCAGGCACTGGTGGCTACGGTCACCGAATTTCTCGCTCACAGGAAATTCAGGAAATGCGAAGTTACGGTCGACAGGTCGAAGTCCCACCTGCTTGTCTTCTATGGATTCGTGGGACTGGCCATTACCACTACGTGGGCTATTTTCTATCTCTACGCCCTGAGGGTGCCCTCACCGTATCCCTTGCTCGATCCGATGAAGATCGTCGGCAACCTGAGCGGCCTGGCCCTTCTTGTCGGCATTATCTGGGTCATCTCCAACAGGAAGAAGAATGAAAGGAAGGCAGGCGGTGGCAGCTATTACGACTGGCTTTTCATAAGCATTGTCCTGGCTATAGTAGCGACGGGCCTGCTGTCGGAGATCCTCAGGCTTGCGGACATCGCGCCGGTCGCCTTTCCCGTCTACTTTATTCACCTGGTCTGCGTCTTCTTCCTATTCGCGTATGCCCCGTTTTCGAAGATGGCTCACATGGTGTACAGGACTACCGCCCTGGTGTATGCAAAGGCATCGGGCAGGGACGCGGAAGCCGCTTAAGCCCGCGATCGAAGCGAAAGGGAGAGAGGGGTAGGACAATGACAACTGTAAAAGAGATCATAGGACCGGGACAGAAGGAGATCATCTCAATCGGCAGGGACAAGACCGTTGCTGACGCGGTGAGTCTGATGGTCGAAGACGAGATCGGCGCCCTTGTCGTTGTCGACGGCGGAAGGCCCGTAGGCCTGTTCACCGAAAGAGACGTCCTGAAGTGCTGGACGCGCAAGGGCGACCGGCATTTCAAGGACATCGTGATCTCGGAGGTGATGACGACAAATCTCATCATAGCCGAATCCGGGGATGATCTGAGCTATGTCACATCCATCATGATCAAGAACAGGATAAGGCACCTGCCGGTGATCGACAACCACAGGGTGATAGCGATGCTTTCCATAAGGGACGTGGTGAAGGCCCAGGTGACGAACCTCAAGGCCGAAAACCATTACCTGAAAGATTATATCTCGGACAAGTATCCGGGGTGAAAAAATTATCATTTCCGGGAAGAACATGAGAGGGGAGTTATCGAAGGAGGTGAAGGTCGGAGCGTCTCGCAGAGCATTGGTCTTCGTTTTCGTTGCAACAGGAAAGTTCAATAAAATCATATAAGGAGGAGCATTGATGAATAACGTTATTTATTTTGCCCTTGCCTGCGGAGCCGTGGGCGTTGTATACGCCCTGATAACCGCGGCATGGGTATCGAAGCAGGATGCCGGCTCTCAACGTATGCAGGAGATATCCAATGCGGTCAAGGAAGGCGCGTATGCGTTTCTTGCCCGCGAGTACAAGACCGTGGCTATGGTCGCGGTTGTCCTTTTTATAGCTATTTTTGCGCTGCTTAACAGCTGGACGGCAATAGGCTTTTTGATCGGGACCATCGGATCAGCCCTTGCCGGATATATCGGCATGATGGTCACTGTCCGGGCAAACGTCCGCACCACGCAGGCCGCATCGAAGGGCCTTCAGAATGCGCTCACGCTCTCTTTTAAAGGCGGCTCGGTTACCGGCATCATGGTCGTCGGCCTCGGCATCATCGGGCTATCCGGCTACTTTCTTATCGTCAGGAGTGTAGCGCCTGACCTCGCATTTCACGCACTCGTAGGGCTCGGCTTCGGCTGTTCGCTTATGTCCGTCTTTGCCCGTATCGCGGGCGGTATCTACACCAAGGCCGCAGACGTGGGCGCCGACCTTGTCGGAAAGGTCGAGGCAGGCATCCCTGAAGACGACCCGAGAAACCCCGCCGTTATCGCGGATAACGTCGGCGACAACGTCGGCGACTGCGCAGGCATGGCGGCCGACCTCTACGAGACCTATACCGTCACCCTCGTCGCAGCAATGCTTCTTGCAAAGTCTGTCTTCGGGCCTGACAGCGCATGGGTTGAATTTCCGCTTCTCCTCGGAGGGGTCTCGATCGTTGCATCGATTATCGGTACTTTTTTTGTCAAGCTCGGCGCCAAGCAGTACATCATGGGCGCGCTTTACAAGGGGCTCGCCGTGTCCGGCGTTCTTGCAGCCATCGCGTTTTACATCGTATCGAGCAAGTTCATCGGAGGACTGCAGGGTGCGGACGCGGGAGTTTTCACGGCCATGAGCGTCTTTCTGACTGCGGTTATCGGACTGCTGCTGACGGGCCTCATTGTCTGGATCACGGAATACTATACCGCCAAGGAGTACAGACCTGTGCAGACGATCGCTAAGGCCAGTCTCACCGGCCACGGCACCAATGTCATCGCCGGTCTTGCAATGAGCATGGAGGCGACCGCGCTTCCCGCGCTGGTAATTGTCGGGGCTATCCTCGGATCCTTTTACCTCGGCGGCGGCTTCAGCGGCGCCGAAGGTGCTGCGGGGCACGGCCTTTTCGCAATCGCCCTTTCAGCGGTGTCGATGCTTTCGATGACCGGCATCGTTGTCGCTATCGACTCTTACGGCCCGATCACTGACAACGCCGGCGGTATCGCCGAAATGGCAGAGCTTCCTTCGGCCGTCAGGGACGTTACGGACCCGCTCGACGCCGTCGGCAACACAACCAAGGCCGTTACAAAAGGGTATGCCATCGGCTCGGCCGCCCTTGCTGCTCTCGTTCTTTTTGCCGAATATTCCAGGGAACTTTCGAAAACCATGGCTAACGTCTCCTTCAATCTTTCCGATCCCATGATCATCGCCGGCCTCTATATAGGCGGTCTTATCCCGTACTACTTCGGCGGCAGGCTTATGCTTGCGGTCGGCAGGGCTGCCGGAGGCGTTGTGGAAGAGGTCCGCAGGCAGTTCCGCGAGATCAAGGGCATCATGGAAGGCACGGGAAAGCCCGAGTACGGCAAGTGCGTCGACATCGTGACCAAGTCAGCCATTAAGGAGATGATGGTGCCGGCCCTTTTACCTGTCGCAGCACCTATTGTTGTTGGCTTTGTTCTCGGTCCGAAGGCGCTCGGCGGCCTTCTTATCGGTGCAATCCTGACCGGCCTGTTCCAGGCGATCGCAATGACAAGCGGCGGCGGCGCATGGGACAATGCCAAGAAGTCCTTTGAGGACGGCGTTACCGACGAGAAGGGCATCATGCACAAGAAGGGCAGCGCCGGACACAAGGCATCCGTCACCGGCGACACGGTCGGCGACCCTTACAAGGACACTGCAGGCCCGGCGATCAACCCGATGATCAAGGTCATCAACATCGTCGCCCTTCTTATAGTTCCTCTGTTACACTAATTGGCACAGGCTGTGCAAAAAAAGCCGATCCCGATATCCGGGATCGGCTTTTTTGTTAAGGCAGAAATCGGCAGGAGGCGCGCAGAAGTGATATAATGGAAACTGGGAATTAAAAAGGGGAGGGCAATCGTATGAAACCGCTTGTTATTTTTATCGCTTTATTGATCATGTTTCCAGCCGCTGTTTCCGCCCATGTTCACATGCGTGAATGCAGTCCGAAGCAGGGCGCCGTTGTGACGGCTCCGCCCGGGAGGGTGAGAATAACCTTTTCCAATTCCGTTGAACCGGTCTTTTCCAGGGTGACAGTTCTTGATAGTTCCGGAAAGACGGTTTCGGGGAAAACGCAGTTTCTTGAGGACAATACGGTCATGGAAACGGAGCTCCTGAAAAACCTCGCACCGGGCAGGTATACGGTAAAGTGGAAATGCGTGAGTCTGGACGGACACAAGCAGACCGGGTCGTATACTTTCATCATCAAGTAGATGACCGTGACGAATGTCGCCATGCTCCTTTTTTACTGGATTTTCCTGTCCTGCGTCTTTTTTATGACCGGTGCGTACGCATCGAGAGTTCTTATCACAGATCCTTCTGGCGCCGATGTATGTTACCTTCCGGGAAAGCAGAAGTGCCTCGGGGAGACCTCGGCCCGGATGATTTTTCTGGTTTCAATCATTGCGTTGATTGCGGACGCTCTTTATCTTCTCCTGCAGGCATCCATAGTATCGGACACCCCCCTCAAAGAGGTTTACTCGGTGATGATTCCCTTTCTCCTGGAAACGCGCTATGGAAGATTCTCCGTTTTCAGGACAGGTCTTCTTGCGGTAGTGCTTGTTATGTCGTACGCCGCGACAAAGAGGAGCGGAAGGCGGATTTCAGTCGCAGGCGCAGCTGTTTCATTTCTGATCCTCGTGAGTATCAGTATGTCCGGCCACCAGGGGACCAGAAGAGGAACCCCTATCCCGCTCCTCCTTGATGTATTTCATATCGGCGCCGTCTCCCTCTGGATCGGGGGACTCTTCTACATCCGCTTCTGTTATGCCTTTTTTATGAATGGAGCCGGCAGCGAGTTTTTTGCCATTTTCAGGAATCTCATAATGAGATTTTCCCGTATGGCTACAGTCTGCGTCTTTATAGGGGCTTCAGCCGGGGTGACTCTGGGATTCATCAATGTGAAGCGATTACCCTATCTCATCCATTCCTCTTACGGACTCGTCCTTTTGCTGAAATCGCTCGTTGTCGCCGTTCTTATTTCCCTCGGCGGCGTCAATAAATTTATCCTTCTGCCCCGTCTCAATAAATCCGGTGCTGAACAGTGGACAGAAACGGCAACTTGCCGGGCATGGCTGCGCAGGGTCATCACCGCCGAGGCGGTTTCAGGTTTTGCGGTGCTGCTCATTACGAGTCTCCTGACGCATCTTTCCCCTGAAAACTAATGGTGCCTTTCCCGGGCTCTTCAAGACCTCCCTTAGATTCCGCTCTCCCGATGGGCATGATGAACGTCAGGACGTTTGAAATGCTCCTTGCGGTAATAAGCGATCAGTTCTCTGACAAGCTTCTGCGGGTCTGCGTCATAGATTACCTTCGCTCCGGTTTTTTTCTTCACTATTCTGACGATGTTCTCTATCTCGGAAGTGATACCTCCGGTGCCCTGCAGGACGCCTATCAACTTCCCCTCGTCATAAGCTATTGAGAATTCTCCCAACGTGCCGGAGCGGCCCCCGATGATAACCACGATATCGGAGCTTCGTATATTGACCACCTCTCTGCCCATGAGCCCGCTTCCCGTGAATATCAGGACATCGTGGTGCTCAACTGGTGAATGATATTTGTGCACATGTTCCCATTTTCCGAGAGCCGGTGAAATTCCGACAACCAGACCACCTGCACCGCTCGCTCCTTTCGCTGATTCCAGCGGGAGCCCCGGGCAGGCCCCCGTAATGGTTATGCAGCCTTCCTCTGCAATGACACGGCCAAGGTCAAAAGCAAGCTCCCGGTGTTTTGCGGACAGTTTTCCTGTTGCAGATCCCATCACCCCTATCTTCAATTTCATGTCTCTCTCCTCTGCTAACAGAAATCAGCCCCACATCAAAACGGACACCCTTGCCGATGCCACGAGTTCCCGTGAAACTTCGCTTCAGGCGCTATACCGTAACGTTGTGATCAACGGACTCTTTTGAAGTCGATGAATCCCCGTTGAACATCCGTGTGAACAAGCTGTACCCGGATCCTGTGGCCGACGTCGGCTCCCTCAAAGCCCCGGACCAGCTTCCCTTCAATAGGGGGATGGAAAAGGCGTACCCACGTGCCTTTGGACGCCGCACCTGTAACAATGCCATCGAATTGCTCCCCTATTCTCGATTCCAGCAGCATGGCTGCTGCTGACTTTTCAACCTGCCGCTCGACTTTTTTCACCGCATCCTCTTCATCGGTGCAGTGTTTGGCCAGTGACGTCAACTCATCCTTTTCATAAGGCACGGGATGCCCCGCAATCGCGGTCTTGAGCAACCGTTGGGTGATGAGGTCCGGATATCGGCGATTCGGGGCGGTGGAGTGAGTATAATCCTTCACTGCCAGACCGAAGTGACCTTCATCCGTCTGTCCGGGGAATTCCGCCATGTATTCACCCGGTCCGAGCAGTTTGATAATGCTGAGGGACAGATCCGGGAAGCCGAGCGGATCGGCGGTTTTCTGTTTGAGCAGAAATTGATTGAGCGCCTTGGGGTCAGGAGCAGCCGGCAGCCTGGACCCGGCCCCGGCGGCAATTTCGATGATTCGGTCCCATCGCTTGGGAATGTGCACGACACGCCGCAAAGACGGAAACATCTTTGCAGCCAGATATCTCGCGGTCACCCCGTTTGCCGCGATCATGAAGTCTTCTATGATGTCCCTCGCGCGGCTCTTCATTTCCGGCCTGAGATCCATAAGTGTGTCGTCTTCAAACACCGGACGCGACTCGATCGTTTCGAGCGTCAGGGCGCCGTGGATATGCCGGAACATCTTCATAGACCGGGCGACCTTATCCTGAATCAGCAGATTTTCAGCGAGCCCTTCGACAGAAGCAACTCTTTCAGGCGCCTCACCCTTGCCATCCAGCCATGTGGCGATGCCATTATACGCCAGCTTTGCGCGGTTGCGAACAATCGCCCTGTAGACGTCCGAATCCTGCAATGATCCATCCGTTTCGATCACGATTTCCACGACAACGGAAAGACGTTCGACATCGTAGTTTAGAGAGGTAAGGTCGGTCGACAGCTTCTCCGGCAACATCGGGAATATCTCGGCTGCCGTATAAACTGACGTTGTATTGTGCCTTGCGTGAGCATCTATCGCAGTGCCCGCTTTAACGAGAGCGTCAACGTCCGCGATGGCTACATAGATCTTTACCGCTCCTGAAGATATGGCCTCTGCGACGGTGAGTTGATCCAGATCGCGGGACTCGTCGTTGTCTATGGAGCACCAGGGAAGGTGCCTCAGGTCACGCACCGGGCTTTCAGCTGTCGTCGGAGCTGCATGGATGCCATCCAGTTCGGCAAGTGCCTCGGGTGAGTAATCGGGGAGCAATCCCCGACCGGCCATCGCTCTGCGGGCAATCTTTCTGAGAAGAGCACGATGTTGTGTCGCGTCGTTTGTCATTATACGCTGTTACATCATCGACAATGCTACTCGTAATATCTTACCATTGGAGCTATGGAGTTACAAATTCTTTTAAGGGTGGTGGAGGGTGGCGCTGTCTTGACTTGCCCGTCAAGTTAGAAACAGGATCTTCCTTGTCGGCCTTTATCGTAAATGCAGTGCACCTGAAAGTCAGCACCCATGCCCAATGAAGCTATAACCAATCAGCTATTTTATAACCAGCCCAAATGCCGATTAAACCTCCGAGAGCACCAAAGAAGAAAGAGGACATGGAAAACGCACTGTCGCCCCAGATTAAAGGAACATAACTGCCGGCGAATGACTGTGAATTTAACGACCCCAAATACGTGAAAGAGTTTGTTCATCAGGTTCACTGCGGTACACCGCATGGGAAAAGCCTTGTCGATTATGTTGTGCCGGAAGAGAACAAAGCCAAATGTTTTCTTTTCAGAAAACCTATAAATGCTCATGCCATTCAAAAGGAATTCGAGAAAAGAGAAGCAGTGTTGTCAGGAGAAGCCACTCGAAGTGCCTAGAAAGCTTGCCGTGATAGATAACGCCAGCTTCGGGCAGGAGGGACAGGAATAGCTTCCAATCCCTTCTTCCGCGGCTGGCTGTCCATGATTAATGGGCCGCCTTGCTTTGCTGTTTAAGCTCGATATTCAGCACGTGACAATCGGTGTCGCCCACGTTGTCGACCTCATGTGTTTCCGCCTCGCGCCACACGGTGTCTCCGGCCTTGAAGGCAACCTCCTCGCTTTTACCGTCAGGATAGGTGAACCTCACCCTGCATGACGTCACCGCATAACCAAGATAATTGGGGTGCGAATGCATCGGCGAACGTTTCCCTTTCCCCAGATTGATGTCCAGGACACGGATGAGATCGTTCTCATAGGTGGCCCTGTAGGTCCCGGGTGCAGCAACCAGCGGATCAGGCGCTGAAAAAGCCCCCTTCCTCTGACTCTTCATTTCTGTTGTTTTTACAACCTCTGCCATCGATGCTCACCTCCCGGAGAACTGCTATAAGCTTCCTCCTGCTTTTAGGATATTACGAGTTTCATAGCTCAGCAACTCTTGGATTTGGCGGTATATTCGCCGATGCAGCAGGTTGAGCCCTGAAATAATCTCCTTTTTCATCGCTGACACGCATTTCCTCAGACGGATGACGCATTCAGGATAGTCCGCCCCTTTATTTACCCCGCCCCTAAAAGTTAAAATAGAATGTCGTGACTTACCGTGAAATGAACGCTTGCCCGGCAGATATTCCTCGACGACCGAATATATCACGAATGTGCGCCGGCGCTGAAAGGAAATGGATATGGCTTTAGACGAAAAAGAATTCAGCAAGAAGATGGAAGAGGTGAAGAAGTCGCTGAAGCAGAGCGTCATCGTTCCGGCCAAGATGAGCCGCAAGGACAGGCTGAACTTCAGGTGCCATCCCGGCATCGGGTGCTTTACAAAGTGCTGCAGCGGCATCAGGATAAACCTTACACCCTACGATATCTACCGGTTGAAGAACAGACTCGGCATGTCGCACCACGATTTCCTCCTCGAATACACGGTGCCGAGATCGATCGACGGCACGCCGCTTCCGATCGCCGTGCTTAAGATGAAAGACGACAAGGACAAAACCTGCCCTTTCGTTACCCCCGAAGGCTGCACCGTATATTCCGACAGGCCGGTCACCTGCCGCTATTATCCGATCGGTATGGCTATCATGAAGAAACACGACAAGCTGACGGGCGAGGATTTTTTCATCAAGATAAGGGAAGACCACTGCCTCGGGCACACTGAGAGCAAGGACTGGACGATCGACGAGTGGAGGGCCGATCAGGAATCCGACCTCTACGACGAGATGAACAGCGATTGGATGGAGGTCGTCCTCAAGGCGAAGACCCTCGTCATCGTCGAATTCAGCCAGAAGTCGCTCGACCTGTTTTTCATGGTGAGCTCGAACCTCGACATGTTCAGGGATTTTGTCTTCAACAGCAGCTTCCTCACCTCCTATGAGATCGCGCCCGACGTTGTCGAAAAGATAAAAAGCGACGAGCTCGAGCTCCTTAAATTCTCCCTCAGATGGCTGCGCTACGCCATGTTCGGAGAGGGGGACTTCAAGGTGAATACAGAGGCGAAAAAACGCGCTGTTGAAAGACAGAAGGCGGCGGCGCTGGAGAAGGCGAAGCTGATGGAAGAGCATGCAAAGAGAAAACTGGCCAAGACCCCTGAAGAGATCATGAAGGAAGCAGACTCTGAAGAATAGAAGAGGTGCAGGCGGCCGCTATCGGCCGATCTTGCCTGCCGCCGGCTGTTTCCCGGCTTCTGCCCGATTATCAGTTGAATCGCAGATGAAAATGACGCAGGACAAATATCGGGACCGATATTGTCAGCACGAGGAATAGTCCCGAAAGGGAAAAAAGGCCGGCAAAAAAAGTCCTGATGTCCCGGGTCGAAAGCCTTCCCGCCCATAGCAGCTGTATCGCGAGCCAGATCAGGAGAAGATTACCCGCCGAAAAGAACCTCATCATTCCGGGCGATAGCGTCATGTCGAAACCCGGCGTGAGCCGGTTTATCCGCATCACCCTGAAATGGGCGAGGAAAAGGTACAGAACGAGCCACCAGACAAGCGGCGCTATCGCGATGAAAGACGAGAAAACCCTGAATCTCGTTCCGGCCTTTACGCTTCCGAAGATCAGGCTGTCGCCGGATATCCTGGGCACAACGGAAAACCCCGCCGGTCGTCCGAAAACGAGGGCTGCGATATAGTGTGAAAGTTCGTGGAGGAAGGTGCCGGGGAAAAGAAACAGAATCTTAAGAAGAAGGCGTATTCTCACTGCCCGGCCCCCCGCGGCTTCTTCCCCGATCTTCCCCTCCAGCCCGGTTTTTCAACCGGCCCGGAGCATGACCCTGACGCCTGCCCGACCCTTTGGGCCTTCTTTCTCTTCCGGCGCCGGAATGCCCTGACTTCCGTCCCCTCCCTTCGGAGAACGCGGGCCTCTGGTCTTTTCGCTGCGGCCGGCCGTGGGGACGCTTATAATCGGTGACGATGAGCTCGTCTTTAAGCGGCCTGACCGGTATTTTCTGCTTGATGTAGTCTTCTATGTCTTCAAGGGAGTGGACATATTCCTCGCATGCCAGGCTGATCGCCTTGCCCTCAGCGCCCGCCCTCGCGGTCCGGCCGATCCGGTGGACATAATCCTCCCTGTCCTGCGGGAGATCATAGTTTATCACATGTGTCACGCCCTCGATGTGAAGGCCCCTGCTTGCAACATCGGTCGCCACCATGATCGGCATATCCCCCTTCTTGAAGAGGTCGAGAATCTTCATGCGCTTAAGCTGCGGGATCTCCCCGGTGATGGAGGCGGTTGCGTAATTATTCGCGTTGAGCAGCGCCTCCAGTCTGTCGGCCATCGCCCTGGTATTGACGAATATAAGGATACGCCCGTGCTGCTCGCGCCTTAGCAGGCCGAGGAGCAGGCCGAATTTCTCGGACTGTCCCACGTGGTACAACTCCTGCTCGATCTTTTCGACCGTAACCTGCCCGGGCGTGATCGATATCTCCTTGGGGAGGTTCATATGTTCATAGCAGAGCTCCATGACGCGGGTCGAAAGGGTTGCGGAAAAGAGCATGGACTGGCGCTTGTCGTATGGAGACATTCTTCTCAGAAGAAACCTGAGATCGGAGATGAACCCCATGTCGAACATGCGGTCTGCCTCGTCGATCACAAGGAACTCCGTTTTCCTCAGGCTGTAGACCTTCTGCTTCAGGTAGTCTATGAGGCGGCCGGGAGTTCCTATGAGCATGTCCACATCACCGCCGAGGGCATCACGCTGCTTGAGGTAGTCGATGCCCCCGAACACCGGCACGATATTGAAGCCGGTAAATTTACCGATCACCGACGCCTCGGCGTGTATCTGGGAGACCAGCTCCCGCGTCGGCGCAATCACGAGGGCGCGCGGAGACGGCCCCGGCCCGGGAGACGGCTGCGAGAGCATGCGCGAAAAAACCGTGATAAGAAAGGCTGCGGTCTTGCCTGTGCCGGTTTGTGCCTGGACGGCGACGTCCTTTCCTGCAAGAGCAGCGGGCAGCGAGGCAGCCTGCACTTGCGTGCACTCCCTGAAACCGGCTGTCCTTATCCCCTCAAGGATGACCTCCTGAAGCCCCAGATCTTCAAATCTCATATCTATTACTATAACCTATAAGCCCGTGTCAGTGCATGCAACCCGCCGTCGGGCAGCGACTGCGCGGTTGACCTCATTTCCCGGCAGCGGCGCATTGTGCCGTCTCTACTGGAATTCATCGGAAAACGCGTGCTAAAATAACCAATCTTCTTTCCCGAGGAATGGAAATCAATGGCTGAAGTCGTCCCTTTTAAAGGTGTTTTATATAATGTGCCGAAGGTCTCAGACGTCTCCGGCGAGGACCTGCTGGCGCCTCCTTACGACATCATAACCCCGGAGTATCGTGAAGAGCTTTACAGCAAGAATCCTTACAACATCGTGCGGATCGATTTCGGCAAGACGCTGAGCGGCGACGACGAGCACGAAAACAAGTATGTACGGGCACGGGCCTACCTCGAAAAATGGCTTCAAGAGGGGATTCTGACGAGAAGCGCGGAGCCCGTCTTTTATTCCTACGAAATATCGTATAAA
>JBJKSM010000074.1:0-3941 GCA_046704045.1 Thermodesulfovibrionales bacterium
AGTCCGCCAATTCCATCCGTTGTTCCGGGACTGGCCACACTCAGCCTGGGTCTTATACCGAACGGTATCACAATGTCGTCTCAATCCACGATGAGGCACGAATGAATTGCGGTTGTACTATGTTCAAATATGACTTTTACTTTTATGAGATAGAGAGTGATTGCTTGCTGATGAGTTTTGTGAATTCAAAAAAATAGGGGGCGAAAATGGCGGCAAAACCAAAACAGGTCTTTATCATCGGTGCGATAGCGGTAATCATCGCCGCAATTGCGAGTTATTCCCTGTACGAATACCTCGCGGGGCAGGAAGTAAAAATGAAGCAGGCTGTCGCCACGACAAACGTCGTCGTGGCCGCCCAGGACCTTCCCACGGGCACCGTCATCAACAGCACCCAGGTAAAGACGGCGAACTGGCCTGCGGCGAGTATGCCCCAGGGATCTTTCCCTTCCACGGGCCAGGTGGTTGGAAGGGTGGTGCTCGAAAAGGTTTCCTCCGGCGAGCCGGTCACCTCCGCCAAGCTTGTGCCCGCGGGCGGACAGCCCGGCATACTCACCTACAAGATACCCGAGGGACATCGTGCCATGACTGTCGCCGTGGACCAGGTCTCCGGGGTCGCGGGGTTCATAACGCCCGGCAACAAGGTCGACGTCGTATTGTCGGTAACGCCTCCGGGCGGGCGGCAGCCCCTGAGCAAGATCGTCCTTCAGGACGTCCCGGTGCTGGCGATCGGCCAGATCATTTCCCAGGAGAAAAAGGACGAGAAACCGCAGGTCGTGCCGACCGTAACAATGGACGTGACCCCCGACGATGCCGAAAAGCTTGCCGTGGCGAGCACGCAGGGCAGACTTCAGCTCGTGCTGAGGAGGGCGGGGGACACCGAGGTGGTAAAGACCCCCGGCGCTACGGTGATCAAGGTGCTCATGGGTTCGGCAGGGCCGGAGCGCGTGGAGCGTAAAGCCGCGCCGAGGACGAGGACCGTCAGACGGATAAAACGGGAACGCAAGAGAGAAATAGCCGAGAAGACCGAAAGGGACGAGTTTGTCAACGTGACGGTCATACGAGGCAGCCAGAAGCCGGTTGAAGAGACATTCAAGGTGGCAAAATAGTGAACGCCTTTATAAAGCTGACAGTTCAAGGAGGGAACATGAATGTGAAAAAAGTCGCCTCATATATTCTCACGCTGCTTCTGGCCGCAGTTTTTGCTTCACCGGCCCTTGCCGCGATTCCCGTCAACGTGACCGTCGGGAAGGGTACGATCCTGACCCTGAAGGAGACGAGCAAGAGGGTATCGATCGCGGACCCTTCCATAGCGGACATCAACCTGCTGTCGCCTTCGGAAATCCTCCTCAACGGCAAGAGACCGGGGAAGACCAACCTGATCGTCTGGGACAGAAACGGGAAAGCCACGTTCTTCGACGTGATCGTCAAGGCCGACATGAGCGAGTTCGAAAAAAAGATAAAGGAGATCGCGCCGGGCGCCGATGTGAAGGTGGAAACCGCCGGTGACACGCTTATCCTGATAGGCGATCTGAAGAATGAGCAGACCAAAAAGAAGATCGACGACGTGGCGAGGGCATACGTCCCGAAGATGATCGACCTCCTCGACGTGAAAGAGGCGCAGCAGGTGGAGCTCGATGTGAAGGTGGCCCAGATAGACAGGACAAAGCTGAAACAGTTCGGTCTGAGCTTCATGGTCAAGGGAATGTCGGGAGAGGGTTTTTCGAACCTCATCGGCGCGCCGCAGGGTGGGGCCACGATAACTAACACGAACACGCAAACTACCATCAGCACGAGCGGGACCGGCATCGTGGGAAACATCCCCGGCCTTGGAAGCTTCAACCCTCTCGATGCCTTTCAGGCCGGCGTTTCCTACTTCCCGAGCGGAGTCGGCGCCGTTTTGAAGGCGCTTGAATCAAAGGGTTTTGCCAAGATACTCGCCTCGCCTGACATGGTTGTGCGGAGCGGAGAATCCGGCAAATTCCTCGTCGGCACAAAGGTCCCCATTCAAACGGTCACCGGCGCAGGCGCGTCGCTTACGCCTTCGATTTCCTTCGAGCAGGTCGGTATAAAACTCAACTTCAATCCCGAAGTGCTCGAAAGCGGGACGATCAGGCTGAAGATCGACCCCGCCGAGGTGAGCAATATTACGGGCTTTATTCAATTCAGCTCCGGTATCTCCGCGCCTGAAATCGATACGAGACAGGTCAGCACGAGCGTGGACCTCAAGGAAGGTGAAAGCCTCATCCTCGCCGGGCTTCTGTCCGAGCAGACGCAGAAGAACATCCAGAAGATCCCCTTCTTCGGCGACATCCCTATCCTCGGGGCGATCTTCAGGAGCACCTCCGAAGACATCGAGAAAAAGGAGCTTGTCTTCCTGATCACGCCGAAGCTCGTGAAACCCATACCCGAGGGGACGAAGACGCCGCTTCCGACGGACAACAGGCCGACCCCCCAGGAAGAGAAGGAGTTCCAATGGGTGCCATTAGGAAAATAATACCCTCGCGGTTGAAGAGAGGTCAGGTCACGATCCTCGTTGCGGGGGTCATGCTGGTATTCCTGCTCCTGTTCCTTGTGGTGGGGATAGATTTCGCAAGGATGTACTATGTCCGCGGCGAGCTTCAGAATGCCGCCGATGCCGCGGCGCTGGCAGGGGGAAAACAATTGACCGGTCAGTTGACAGACACGGCTGTCAGCGGCGTATCTAATTTCATAGAAACGCCGGCCAGACAGGCTGCGTGGCGGTTTGCCTGTCTAAACAAGGCTGCCCAGCAAAACGTTTTTCTTGAACAGCAGGGCAGCTGTGACCCTGCGTCGGCCTCAACCGCCTGCTGTGATTCACCCCCAACATCTGGATTGAATGAGGCGACGAACGACCCTAACGGCGATATTGTTGTCGGTTACTGGAGCAAAGCGCCTGTTACATGTTCTTCTACCGGCACGACTGTGCAGTTTTGTCCTGCCAATGGGCTTACCGGAAACCTCATCAATGCGGTTAAGGTAAGGGACATGCGCGTGGCCGGACTCGAAGGGAGCGGGAGGGGCTCCGTAGGGCTTTTATTCGGCAATATTGTTGGGCGGTCAGCTATGGATGTCGTAAGAACGGCGATAGCAGCGCGGCTGCCGCGGCCGACGAGCGGGATAGCCATGTGTGTGAGTGCCTGTCCTGGTCCTGGCTCTTCAGTTTCTATTCCCAATGACTTCATGTTCAACGTGGCGGGATCTACACCAACGCCGTATGGAATATCGTATACCCAGTTTGATACTTCTTCATCCGTTGGAACCGCCTCCTGTCTTAATCCGACCAGCAGCTGCAACGTCAGTCCAACCTGTCCGGATAATCCAAATGAGATGGTCGCAGCGTACATCTGGGAGCGCAGGATAGCTCCTGCCGCATGCGGGCAAATAACATGGAGTAATGGTGATGCCGGAGCGCGGTTTGATTTAGCCTGCGCCTTTTCGAGCACGACGTACGATGCTACCAATAAGACCTTCAATTCTGACGGCACGGTTGCAACATGGAACGTGGTTGTGCCTATCACGGATAAGTGTTACTCGGGATCTTCCCCTGGCGGCGGCAGTACCGGACTAGCAAGCATCGTACGCTTTGCGGAAATAACGATCGACAGTATTGTGTATAGTGGTGGCAGTGGCACGGGCACACCTGAAGGGATACATGTAATCAATATCGCATGCTTTCCCTGTGACACTTATGGTACGACGGGGAATGTTGCTACTCTGGTTAGGTGAGAAGACAAGAAGAGCAGGCTTTTGTGTGGTGATCGGCTGGTGCAATAGAGTCAATATGATGAATGATAAAAAGTTCTCGGGAGAAAAATGGCGCAGGGTATAACGGCGGTAATCATAGACAGCGACACCGAGTCGCTGAACAAGACGGTGAAATACATCAGGAGTCTCGGCGAGCAGGCGAACGTCGAAGGCGC
>JBJKSM010000075.1:0-16386 GCA_046704045.1 Thermodesulfovibrionales bacterium
CCCATACCGTCTCGTATTCGGGCTGCTTGGTGAGGTAGTGGCCGTCCTTGTCGTGGTACACTCCGGAGCAACGTATGACGCAGCCGCGGTGACAGCCGTGGGTGGCAAGTCCGCCCCTTTTGACCTCCAGCTCGGCCTGCGTCTCGCCGCTGATCTGCGCGGCGCCGTCGAACCGGCCCTGTTTGAAGTTATATGTCGGATATCCTCCCACCTCGTTGAGGATGTTGGTAAGGATATTGGTTCCGTATGCGGGCAGGCCCTGACCGGTCACCGCGTGGGCCTTGAGGCCGTCGACAAACCGCTTGTTCGCATCCCTGAATTTCTCCGGGTCCTTCGGCGTCCTCATCGGCATACCGGTATCGTCGAGGACGATCACCTTCACCTTCTTGGCGCCCATGACCGCTCCGACCCCGCCGCGGCCCGCATGACGCGTCGGCCGCAGCTCCATATCGGTACAGGCGATCGATGCGGCGGACATCTTCATCTCGCCCGCCGGCCCTATGGAGATGCAGGCGATCTTCTCTCCGTGGTCGGCCTTCATCTTTGCGACGAGGTCGTAATTGGGGAGCATCCTGAGGCTGTTGTCGACGGTGATCTTCACGCCGTCTTTGTTGATGAATATTTTATAGAGATCATCCACCTCCGGTTTTCCTTCTATCACGATCGCCCTGTAACCGAGGCGGGCCAGCACCTGGGAAGGCTGTCCGCCGGCGTTCGCCTCTTTAATCCCGCCGGTGAGCGGGCTCTTGCAGCCGACCGAGAGCCGTCCCGACATGGCGCCTGTAGTGCCGCTCAGCAACCCCGGTGCGATGACCAGTTTGTTTTCAGCCCCCAGAGGGTGGCAGAGAGGCGGGACCTCCTTCGAGACGATCGCCGAGGTCAATGCCCTTCCTCCGAATCCGGCATATTCCCCCATAGGCACCGTACCCGCCTTTGGACCGCCTTCGGCCCCCATGTCGATTCTCAATATCGTGTCCATCGCTTCCTCCTGTCTTTTGGCGTTCCGGCCTGCCGCCGCAAACGCCGGTTCTCAGTAGCTCATCGCGTGTCGGATGACTCCCTTCACGCTGCCTCCCGGCTTTCCGGTCTTTCCCTTTATTCTCGGGATGAGATGTATATGCACATGAAAGATCCGCTGGCCCGCAGCCTCCCCTATATTCATGCCGATATTGTATCCGGCGGGGCTGAAATCATCGTCCAGCCTCTTCTTCATACGCTCAAGAAGGGCGAGTGTTTCATCTTTTTCAATTGTCGACAGGTCGAAATAGTCGGCCACGTGGCGCCTCGGAATGATGAGGGTATGCCCCCCGGTCACGGGGAACCGGTCCCGCACGGCAACGGCATACTCGTTTTCGCCGAGGATCTCTCCTTCCGGGATGGAACAAAAAGGACAAGCGCTCATATGACACTCCATTATGCTTATTTGATTCCAGTATATCACCTCTAAGGAGCGCTGAGAAGAGAGGGAGAGGTGTCAGGCAGACGACCGTTCGTTCAGGGCAGAGCGGACAAATTCCTTCTTGCTATGTCGCTGAGGCTTTGCCCCTGCATCTCTTTTTTGGTAACCCTTTCGGGGACATTTTCTGCGTCCATATCAATTACCTTTTTGTACATTTCCCTGGCCTTGCCCACACGACCGGTGTTCTGGTAGACAACCCCCAGGTCAAGCAATGCATAAGGATTATCGGGGTCGGCATCCAGTGCCCTTAGAAAATACGATTCTGCCTGCGCGTATTCTCTGCTCTTCAAATATTCGTATCCTTTATTGACATCCCCCATTCCCACCCGGGTCGTGGCGCAACCCACCGTCAACAACCCTGCAAAAAACCACACAAACACGTTCCTCTTCTTCATGCAGACCTCCTTGAAACATGACTTTGCATGATATGGCTGCAATACCTTTCCTCTGCCTTCCCCGGCGCTCCATCTTTCCCGCAGCAATGGCATTACGGTGAATGGCAACCCGGCACATGCACCGGGAATTCCTGATTAAATCATAGACATCGGGGAAACAAAAGCAAGATTTTTTTTAGTAGCTGCATAATGACGACTGAAAACCCATGTGGATCCTCCGGAGTCGTCATCCATGGTAAATAAATATAACCTTTTCTCAAAAAAGAAATCGTGTATCATAGAGGATGCGTTTGAGCGTCCTTTCCGACCTGCCCGGCAATCCCGCCGTGTTCCTCGGTGAAACGCAGTAGTATCCCCTTGCCCCTCACCGTCCGGCGCCTGATGGCAGCGCGCGCAGCCCGCAGCCTGGGGCAGGGAGCGATGGTTGCGGCATTCACCCTCTACCTGCATGCCCTCGGCTGGTCTGCGCCCGGGATCGGGGCCACACTTTCGGCGGCGCTGCTGGCGGGCGCCGTGCTCACGCTTGCCGTGGGTCCCCTGAGCGACCGCCGCGGCCGGCGGCGCTTCCTTCTTCTGTACGAGGCATTGCAGGCCGGGGCGGCGCTGCTCGCCATGGTCACCGCCCGGCCTCCGGCCCTTGTGTTAGCCGCTATCGCAGGCGGCTTCGGCCGCGGCGCAAACGGCAGCGCCTGTCCCTACGCACCCCTTGAGCAGGACTGGCTTGCGCAGGCCCTTCCTGCAGGAAGACGCGGCGCGGTGTTCAGTGTCAACGCCGCCATCGGCTTCGGCGGCATGGCCCTCGGGGCGCTGCTGGCCGGCGGCGTCCAGCTCCTTATCGGTCCCCTGGGCGATGTGCTGGCCTACCGGCCCCTGTTCCTGCTTTCCTTGGCCGGGTCAGTGGCGGCCTTCGTGCTCGTCTACGGCCTGAAGGAGCTTCCCTCCCCGCTATCGGCAGTCCGTCCCGCGGAACATTCCGAACGCCATAACGAAAACCGTAAGCTGATGCGCCTGGTCGTGGCCAACACCCTTAACGGACTGGGTATAGGCATGATCGCTCCCCTCATCGCCTACTGGTTTGCACTCCGCTTTCTGCACGGCCCCGGGTCTATAGGACCCGCGCTGGCCTCGAGCTTCCTGCTCGGCGCCCTCGGTTCGGTTGCCGTTTCGCGGCTGGCACGGCGTCATGGATTGATCAGGCCTGTTATTGTCATGCGCGGCATGGGACTCGTGCTGCTGATGACGGTTCCGCTCATGCCGGCGTTTGGCGCAGCTGCTGCTTTGTATGCGCTGCGCACGGGATTCAACCAGGGAACTGCTGGCGTGCGTCAGGCGCTTGTCGTCGGTCTGACACGCGACCGGCGGGGGCTTGCGGCGAGTCTGCAGAACGTGTCTATCCAGATTCCCAGAGCGGTGGGGCCGTTGATCGCGGGGTTCATGCTGCATGCCGGGATGCTGAGAGCGCCGTTCTTCGTCGCTGCGATCCTGCAGGCGGCCTACCTGGTACTCTACGCCCGATTCTTCAGCGGCTACGCATCAGGAGGGGCGGAGTAGCCGGGCCATCTTCTTCAATCTGATCAGGACACAACGACCCCGGAAGTGCGCATTGAACAGCGGATCAACACGTACCGTTCCGGTGAAATATTCTGCCGGCCCCTTGCCGGATGGTTGCGAGCCGCTTCTTTTGATCTCCATCGTATTAGAGTCTGCCTATATCGTTGCGCGACATCACGAATTTGTGTCAAGTGACTGCCATGGAAACGGCCTGATCTGCCGGATTGCGCACTGCGATATGTAATGTACAAAATCAGGTCCTGTTTTGGACTTAAGCCGGCATTTTTCGGGATCTCGGGCCTGCAAGTATTTACGTGAATTTTTGTTGATTTCGGCGCTCAGACCGCCGGTCTGAACTTCTTAAGCCTAAGCGCGTTGGTCACGACGGTGACAGAGGAGAATCCCATCGCGCCTGCGGCGAACATGGGGTTAAGGAGTATGCCGAAGAAGGGGAAAAGGACCCCCGCGGCGACAGGGATGAGGATGACGTTATAGGCAAAGGCCCAGAAGAGGTTCTGCCTGATATTGCGCATCGTGGCCTTCGAAAGCGCGATGGCCGTGACAACGCCTCTGAGGTCGCCCCCTATCAGCGTTATGTCCGACGCCTCCATCGCAACGTCGGTGCCTGTGCCAATGGCGATGCCGACGTCCGCCTGGGCGAGGGCAGGGGCGTCGTTTATGCCGTCTCCGACCATCGCAACGATCTTCGATTCCGCCTGGAGTTTCCTCACCTCGGCAGCCTTGTCCTCCGGCAGCACCTCTGCAAGCACCCGGTCGATGCCCGCCTGCCGCGCAATCGCCTCCCCGGTCCTCCTGTTGTCGCCGGTGATCATGGCCACCTCGATGCCCAGAGCATGGAGCGCGCGGACCGCATTTACCGATTCTTCCTTCAGCGTATCCGCCACCGCAACAACGCCGGCCGCCTTCCCTTCAACGCCGACGAACATCGGGGTCCTGCCCTGTTCCGAGAGCCTCAGTGCGGCATCCCTGAGGGCGCCTATATCTATTCCTTCGTCGGACATCAGTTTTTCATTGCCGAGATGAACCGTCTTTGCGCAGATCGTCGTCTTTATCCCCCGGCCCGGCACGGCGAGAAAGTCCTCGGGGTCCCTGACCTCCAGGCCGCTTTCCTTCGCCTTCCTGATGATCGCCTCTCCGAGGGGGTGCTCCGAGCCCTTCTCGGCAGAGGCCGCGAGCGAAAGTATCTCGCCTTCGGAAAGTCCCTGCGCGATGACGTCCGTCACCTCGGGCCTTCCCTTTGTGAGCGTCCCTGTTTTGTCGAAAACGATCGTGGTGATCCTGTGCGCCAGTTCGAGCGCCTCGCCGCTTCTTATCAGGACCCCGTTTTCAGCGCCCTTCCCCGTGCCGACCATGATCGATGTCGGCGTGGCAAGGCCGAGCGAGCAGGGACAGGCTATGATGAGGACTGCTATGAAATTGAGGACCGCATAGGTGAAGGCGGGGGTCGGGCCGAAGAAATACCAGACCACAAATGTTAACGCGGCTATCGACATCACCGCCGGAACGAACCAGGAAGCGATAAGGTCGGCCAGCCGCGCTATCGGGGGCTTAGAGCCCTGGGCGTTCTGGACCATCTCGATGATGTGGGCGAGCATGGTGTCCCTTCCGACCTTTGTCGCCTCGAACCTGAAAGAGCCGGTCTTGTTCATCGTGACGCCGATGACGCTGTCGCCGACGCTCTTTTCGACCGGGATCGATTCTCCCGTCACCATCGACTCGTCGACTGAGGAATAGCCCTCCTTGATTATCCCGTCGACTGGAACCTTTTCACCGGGCCTCACGACTATGACGTCTCCTATCTCGACGTCCTCCACCGGGATGTCCGTCTCACTGCCGTTTTTCAACACCCTCGCGGTCTTCGCCTGCATCCCGATCAGCTTCTTTATCGCCTCCGAGGTCTGCCCTTTCGCCCTCGCCTCGAAGAGCCTGCCGAGAAGGATGAGAACGACTATCGTCGCCGCGGTGTCGAAATAGACCGAGGCGGTATATCCCTTGATCTCGAAAACGGAGGGAAAAAAGGTGGCGACCACGCTGTAGAGGTACGCCGAAGACGTGCCGACCGCGATGAGAGTGTTCATATTCGTCGTCCTGTGGCGGGCGGCCGCGACGGCGCCGGCATAAAACTGCCATCCGATCCAGAACTGCACCGGGGTCTCGATGATAAGCTGGAGCAGGAAGTTCGCCTGCCGCGAAAGGGGAACAACGGCTGACAGGCCGAGGCGGTCCCACTGCGCAAGCAGAAAGATCGGGGCCACGAGGACCGCACCGGTGATCACCTTCCTCCTGAGTGTACTGTATGCGGACTCCCTCTCCCGCTGCTCCTTCTCGACGATGTCTTCTCCCTTTCCGGCCTCGACCACCTCGTAGCCGGCGTCCTTCACCGCCTTTTTGAAATCCCTTACCCCGACCTGCGAGGGAAAATACTCGATAGTCGCCCTCTCGGTGGCCATGTTCACGGAGGCGGAGAGCACCCCTTCGAGGGAAGCCAGGGTCCTCCGGACGTTTTCCACGCAGGCGGCGCAGGACATTCCCCTGACCGGAAGCGTGATCTTTGAAAACATGACGCCGTATCCAAGGTCCCTGATCACCCCGATGAAGTCGTCGACAGCAACCTTTGAGCCGTCATATACGACCGTCGCCCTCTCGGCGGCGAAGTTCACCGCGGCGCTTTTCACGCCTTCGAGGGAGGCGAGACCTTCCTGGATATGGGCCGCGCATGAGGCGCAGGACATCCCCGACACCGGGATATCGATCCTGTTTTCAGGCAGCGCTGTATCTTCAGGCATTCCCGCCTCCGGTGATGGTTTCCATGAGTTTTTCTATCTCTTCCCTGTTCTGTCTGAACCCGAGGAACATCTTTTCTCCGACGATGAGCACAGGCGTGGCGATCCTTCCGTATTTTTCGGCCAGTTCCTTCCGCGCCTCCGCATCAAGGGAGATGTCCCTGTTCCTGAATCTCACCCCTCGTGCTGAAAGAAAATCCTTCAGTGCGTGACAGTCGTGTCAATTCGGAGCGGTGTAGATCGTTATTTCGTAGTCATAACTCACATGCGTGCCTTGGATGTCATCGAAGCATCTCCGCGGCCGGGAGCATGTTTTCACGATGCTGTCCTCCCGTCGGAATCGTAGCAACCTGCTGAATTACTATAAAACAGAACAACCGGAAAAGTCAGGCTCAGAAAGCGAGCCCCGGTGCCCTCGACGCGGCAGGGGGAGCGACCGGCAGCGTGCGCTTCAGACGCCGGCTTAGCGACCGGGGGAAAAGGGTTTTGTCCGGCTCAATCATTCCCGCCCAGGGCGATTCCCAGGCCTCCTGTAACCTCGATATTGTGAAGCGTCCTGTCAATGGTCATGATGTCCCTCACGTCCAGGCGGAGCGCCGACCGGTCGGATATCCAGTACTTTGCGCCCACACCGGCGTCCGCAAGAAACCTGCCATGGGTGGATGATATGTTGGGATGGTAAATCGCCACCCCGAGTCCGCCGGTGACAAAGGGATTAAACCGCTCTTGCGGCATGAAATGATAGATGCCGTCGATGTGATAGAGGAAACTGGTGACGGCGCCGTCGGGCTCACCGAAGTAAGGATCCCCCGCAGCCGGTTTAGCGTGGTCGTCGATGTTCGCATGGACAAATTCGAAGGAACCCTCGATACCGACATCCTTTGTGAAGTTGTACCCTTCCCTGAAGCCATAGATAACCTGGTTCTTGAGGTTCGCTTTTGAGTCAAAGAACATTTTTCCGACAAAAGGAGTTATTTCGATCGCCCCCGCCCTTATCTCGGCATTGGAAAAACCCGGGGAAAAAAGGAGCGTTGCAGCCAAAAAAGAAAAGAACAAGAATATTTTTTTCATACATCCCTCCTGAGCTTTTTGCATGATAATAGCCCGAAACCGTCATCTTGTCAATCCCGGAGCGCGTCAGTACTTCAATATATCGAGATAATCCTTCAAGTCCTGTTCCTCATAGCCGGAGGCCTTCAGCCTCTTCGACCTGAAATCTTCGGCCGCGGCCTGTCTGCTGCCCTTGTACTTCGGGTCCATGGTAATCGCCTGCGTCATCGCGGCGGCGGCGTCGCCGTAATTACCCATGGCGTTGTAACAGAGGGCGAGTCTCATGAAAGCGACCTCCATGTTCGGAGCCCGCTCAATCGCCTCCTTGAAGGCGGCTGAAGCCTCCCTGTATTTACCCAGCCTGTAATAGCTGTCCCCCATGTTTGCGTATGCATTCTGCGGAGTAAGGTAGAGAGGGTTCGAAAGGGCCTGTTTGTAATAAGGTATGGCCTTTTCGAATTTTCCCATTTTTCCATACGCCACGCCGAGGTTGTTATAGCCGTCGGAGAATCCCGGGTCGATCTTCACCGCCCGCTCAAAATATCCTATCGACTTCGGGACCTCGTCGAAGTAAAAGAGATAGATGAATCCTATTCCGTTCAGGACATCCCTGTTGTTCGGGTCGAGTTCATATGCATTCTGGAACGACACATAGGCCTGCTGTATCCTGTTTTCGTCAAGACGGGCAACGCCGATCTTGTAATAAGCCTCCGCCTTGTCACGGTCTCCCGTACCCACAGTGGCGCAGGAGGCTGCCAAAAACAGGATGCACACGCCGGCAAGAATAGTCGTCTTCTTCATTTTCGGGCCTCCCCAAAGGAATTTCAAAAAAATCCGATGTATCCTAAAACTATCAGAACTCCCTGTCCGTGTAAAGAGAATTATTCGGCGCGTACTCCGCCTTCAGCTGCCCGCAGGCGGCGAGGATGTCCCGCCCCTTGCTCTCGCGGATCAGCGCGGTCATGTTGTTTCCCGTCAGGATATCCTGGAAGGCCAGGACGCGCCCGTCGGGCGGCCTTTCCAGGCCGCTGCCGTCATGGGGGTTCAGCGGGATGAGGTTGACCTTGCACCTGATGCCCCTGAGGATTTTCACAAGTCTCCTTGCGTCTTCGCCGGAGTCGTTGATCCCGCCGATAAGCACATACTCGAAGGTGATCCTTCTCCTGGGGCTCAAAGGAAAGGCGCGGCAGGCATCGAGGAGGGTCCGCAGGGGATAGCGCCTGTTTACCGGCATGATCCCGTTCCTCACCGCGTCGGTCGAGGCGTTCAGGGACACGGCGAGGTTCACCTCCGGACCCCTTTCGGCGAGGGCCGCGATCCCGGGCACGATCCCGGCGGTCGAAAGGGTGATCTTTCTCTTCGAGATGCCGACGAAAAGACTGATCCGCCGGAGTGCCTCGATCACCTCTTCGAGATTCGCGAGGGGCTCCCCCATTCCCATGAACACGATGTTCGTCACCCTTCGCCCCGGGCGTATCATCCTGTTTACCGAAAGCACCTGATCGACGATCTCATGCGATTTCAGATTACGGATGAAGCCGAGCTTCCCGGTGAGACAGAACCGGCATCCCATCGCACAGCCCGCCTGGGAGGAGTTGCAGAGCGTAAGACGGCCCCCGTCGGGGATAAGCACGCTCTCAATCGTATTGCCGTCTTCGAGGCAAAAAAGAAACTTCTCGGTGCCGTCGCAGGAGCTGAGCCTCCTTAGGAGTTTCAGCCCGCTTATATAGGCTATCCCTTCAATGCTCGTCCTGAGGGTTTTTGAAAACTCGGTGATCTCCGCCACGTCCGAGGCATACCGCTCATATATCCAGTGGAGCATCTGGTCCGCCCTGTACGGCGGGAGACCCGCCTGTTCGGCGAACCGCACCAGGCCGTCTTTCGAGAGCGCCTTCAAATTTATCTTTTCGGTCATCCCTTCGTCACCGGCGCCGGGATACATCTTTCACCGCAGAGAGCGCGCGAAGAAACAGGATATGGAATTTTGAACCCCCTCTGTGATCTCTGTGGCCATTGTTGTCTTCACCCGCACTGAACGAATTTTCTGCAGGACTATACGATTTCCTCTACCGTGATATCGAAGATGAGGTCCTTGCCCGCAAGCGGGTGGTTGCAGTCCATCGTTACCTTCGTATCGGAAACCCCGACGACGGTGACCATGATCGGCATGCCGTCGGCCCGGTACATCTGAAGCTGCTGGCCGACCGCAACGTCGAACCCGCCCGGAAGCCTGCTCTTGTCCCATTCGAATATCCTCTCCGCCTGCCGGAGGCCGTATCCTTCTTCGGCGGGGACCCTGATCGTCTTCGAGTCGCCGACGTTCATACCGACGACGCCCTTTTCGAGCCCTGCCAAATATTCCCCGTCGCCCACCCTGAATTCAAGGGAAGCGCCGCCGTCCGATGAATCGAAGACACTGCCGTCTTCGAGCCTCCCCTTATACTGTAACCTTACGGTATCTCCATCTTTTACTGCAGCCATGCCTGCTCCTTTCATTTTTCGTTTCTCTATTATAAACATTACGGCCGTGGTTTTTCCTTTTCGAAAAAATCATCAGGAATGATACCGTTTCCGAAGATGAACGGAAACCCGGCCGGGCCGGCGAAGATCCCCCGTGTCGTTCGTGCTGCCCGCAACTGGACGGACCAATCGAGGAATAAGCCGGTTTTAACGTGATCAAGCAGAGAAGGAGGGCACGATGAGGCCGCCCGGGAGGATGCGCTCAGTAGATCGACCTGATCCTGCCGGTCTTCCGGTCGAAGAGCACCTTGTCTATGTTCCGGCCGTTTTTGTATATCTCGACTTCGACGAACCGTCCCTTGTAGCTCACCGCGCCGATCTGACATCCCTTGTTGCCGTAATACTTCTCAAGGGCCTTGACCGCTTCGTCCGGGGGGATCATGCTCTTCCCCGCCCCGTAAGTGGTGCACTGTGTGCAGAAATCCCCGTAAGGGGTGACATCCTCCCCAGCCCATGCGAATGAAGCGGAAAGAACGATCAATAAGGCCGCAAAGAGACACAAAAATCTGTTCATCCGAACTCTCCCTAATTTCCTCCCACCCTTATGATAATAGTCAGTAATGAAGAAAATATGAAGAGTTTATCCCGATTTGATATCACTGATTCCCCTGATTTCAACCAGCTTCTTTTTCGAGGAGTGTCCCCTGACGATCCTGACGGCGGACTTCTTCACCCCCGTCGCCTCCGACATCACCTCGATCAACTGCTCGTTCGCCTCGCCCCCGACTGGAGGGGCGGTAAGCTTGACCTTGACGACATTTTCGATGACTCCAGCTATGCCCTTTTTCGAAGACCTCGGCTCCACCCTCACTTCGACCGTTACCCCGTCCTTCGTCTTCCTGAAAGGGATCTTCATATTACGCCCTTGCGGGGAGAAAGACCTTGAAGGTCGAACCCACTCCCGCCCGGGACCTGAGCTCGATGCGGCCGCCCATCACGTCAACCAGTTCCCTGACGATCGCGAGGCCGAGACCGATCCCCTTCGAATCTTCCCCGCGGTAAAAACGCCTGAAGATCATCTGCTGCCTGTCTTCGGGAATGCCCGCGCCGGTGTCCCTCACCTCGACGAAGAACATCAGCTTCTCCATGCCGTACGCGATAAATATGCCGCCCTTTTCGGTGTTCTTTATGGCATTCGTAACGATATTCTGGATGATCCTCTCGAACTTGTCGGGGTCGGTGACCACCATGAAAGGCCGTGCACTGTCGATCCTCATCTCCAGTCCCTTCTCGACCGCAAGGGGCATCAGCTTCGCCGCGATACCGGCAAGGAATTCCCTGAGTTCGATCTCCACCCGGTCCATGCCCGAGAAGAAACTCGCCTCCGCCTTTGTGATGTCTTCGATCCCCTCGACGAGCTTGATCAGCCTTTCAACCTCCAGTCTGATATTTTCGAGCCCCTCCTCCCTGTTTTCGACCACGCCGTCCATCATCGCCTCGACGTTGGCCTTCATCACCGCCAGGGGGGTCCGCAGCTCATGCGCGATGTTCGAGGTGAGGTGCTGCCTCAGCGCCTCCTCCCTCTGAAGGGCCTCGGCCATGAAGTTGAAGCTCTGCGAGAGTTTCCCCACCTCGTCCTGCTTCGAAGCGCCCTTCACGCGCACTCCGAAATCGCCCTTTGCAAGCGCCTCGACAGCGATCTTCAGCCGTTTCAGCGGCCTCGACAGGAAAAGGCTGAAGAATACCGCGAGAAAGATGGCGCCGCCCCCGGCGATAACAAAGGAGATGATGAGGGACTCCCTCTTTCTCCGCATGAAGATGTTCTCTTTTTCCGCGATGCTGCCCCGCCTCCTCAGCTCCCGCACGCGCATGACACCGATCTGCCTGCCCCCTATGTAGAGTGGATAGGATTCGAACGGGCCTTTTGCGGAGTTTATATCGACGATATCTTCCATCCTCTTTTTCATCGACGGGGAGAGCGTGTCCACGACCGAAGAAGAATCTATGATCTCCGTTCCGCCCTTGTCGGTTATGCTCACGTCGAAGCCGAGCATGAGGGCCCAGTGGACGGACTCCCGAAGCTCCATGGGGTCCCATCTCCCTCCCGAGTAACTGCCTTCCACCGAGGCGAGGACCCAGTACAGCCTGTCCTCCCTGCTGCCGCTCACATAGGCCTCGAAGTCCTTTGCCATGAAGTTTTCGAAGATGAGATTGGAGACGAGGGCAATGACGATCACGAGGAAGAAGGCGAGAAAGAGTTTAGTCCTCATCAGGCCTGCCCGTGAATTTGTAGCCTATGCCGTAGACCGTCCTGATGAACTTCGGCTCCCTGGACTCTGTCTCTATCTTGTGCCGGAGGTTCTTCACGTGGGCGTCGATGGTGCGGTCATACCCCTCGAAATCGTATCCCTGCACGATGTTGACGAGCTGTTCACGGGAGAAGACCCTGCCGGGACTCTCCGAAAGCGACAGGAGGATCTTGAACTCGGTAGGCGTCAGGACCACCGGGCTGTCATCCTTCAGCACCTCCCTGTTGTCAAGGTCGATTTTGAGCATGCCCCTGTTGAAGCTCAGCATCTTCTTCCTCGTCCTGCCCGCCCTCCTCAGGTGGGCCTTCACCCTTGCGACCAGCTCCCTCGGGCTGAAGGGTTTCACCACGTAATCGTCGGCGCCGATGCCGAGCCCCTTGATCCTGTCCTCTTCACCGCTTCGCGCGGTGAGCATGATCACCGGGACGTCGGAATGCTGCCTGATGATCCCGCAGAGCTCCTCGCCCTGCATGTCGGGGAGCATGAGATCGAGGATTATGAGGTCGAACTGCTCCTTCATGAGCCTCAGGGCCTCCTCTCCGTCGGCCGCATGCCGGACCCGGTAGCCTTCCTTTTCGAGGTAGCCCCTGACGATGTCGGCGATCTTCTTTTCGTCTTCAACGATAAGTATCGATTCTTTTTGCTCTGTATCCATAGTATGTCTCTCCTGATACTATTGTAACAATTGCGAGGATAACACCGGCAATAACATCCACGATATAGTGGTACCTGAGATAGACCGTAGAGAAAATCAGGGCGCAAACGACCGGCGTAAAATACCTGAAAAGCCTTTTTTCGTACCTGAAGGCGAGGTAGAGCACGGTAAGCGCAATGCCAGTGTGGCCGGACGGGAAGGCGTCGCGCTTGACCCCCTCCAGGGCGTTGAGGGCATGCCGGATCGGCCGGGCAACGATCAGTCCCCTCAGTTCGATATGCTGGAGGTAATCCACGGTAAAACGCGGACCGAGCGCCGGCCAGAGCAGGTACCCCGCGTAGGACAGGTAGAAGCAGAGCATGATGAAAAAAAGAGAACGGTCGAACGCGTCGTCTTCGCCCCGCACCTTGAGCACGACGCCGAGCACGATCGGCAGAAAATAATAACTGATATACGCAAGCTGGAGGATATCGGTGAGGAGGGGCGACACCATACTCTCCAGCATCACCGTGGGGTTGCCACCGCAGAGCATGTAATCGAGCCTCACGAGAAGCGGGTCGATATCCACGGGATTGATGGAATGCACGATACTTCCGAGGCTGTCGAAGACTACGAGGATCGAAAAGACCGGGACGATCAGGTCATGGGCGAGACGGAAAAAACTTCCCTTGTCCCTGAGGCGTATGACCGCTGCCTGCGCCGCGACAAGTGCGGCATATTCCATGATCAGAAAAGGAGCATCTTCTATTTCCCGGTGGAAGACCAGGACAAGAGCGGCCAGGAAGAGGAGGAAGGCGAAATTGAGCACATCAGCGGGCCTGACCTCGCCGGCAGTTCTCATCCTCACAGTTTTTTCATCACCCGCTGGAGGGCCTTCTCCCTTTTGGAGGGCGTCCTCGCCCTTCCCTTTCTCGGGATCGTCTCCCCGTCTTCATCGAGAGGCTCGAACTCGCCCCCCGCAATGTTCCCCGGGTGTTCAAGGAGATACCGGAACTTCCCGGAGGAGACCGGAACCGATCCGCAGGTCCAGGCGCGCAGGACGATCTCCCTGTCGGAGGTTATCACGATCCATTCCTTCCGCCCGGTGCAGACGATCCTCTTGATGACTGCATCGGCCTTCTCGCCGAGCCGGGAATAAACGACCCTGATCCCGCCGGTTACGAGGCTCTCCTCCCGCTGTCCCCCCGATTTCCAGCCGTCGAACACGACGGTGACGTCGTGTCCCTTTACCTTTGCGTATTCCGAGAGCGACCGGATCAGATTCTCCCTCTGCGCCGACAGGTCTCCGTGGTCGACGCCTATCAGATTGTATCCGTCAATAATGATCGAAGAAATGGCTTTCTCCTTGTTGAACAGGCCGCTACGCCCGGCCGGGTCTATTATTATATCACCATTCCTTGACAAATCGCCCGGATCTCCTCCATAGTTAATGGCACATGATAAACACATACGACCCCGGAGATTCGAGCGCCGGGGTTTTATTTTGAGAAATGCACGTGAACGTGAAGATGAAAACGTTTGAAGACCTGAATATAACCCCCACCGTTGCAAGGGCGCTGACGGAGATGGGCTTCGAGGCCCCGACCCCGATCCAGACCGCGGCGATCCCGCCGGCACTGTCGGGGAGGGACATTATCGGGCAGGCCCAGACAGGCACCGGGAAGACCGCCTCATTCGGCATCCCGGTCGTCGAGAAAAAGACGCCGGGCGGCAGGCCCTATGCGGTCATCCTCGAACCGACACGCGAACTCGCCATCCAGGTCGCCGAAGAGATCGGCAGGATAGCACGGTACAGCAAATGCTCTGTCCTGCCCGTCTACGGCGGAGCTTCTATGGAACGCCAGCTCAAGGCCCTGAAAAAGGGGACGGAGATAGTTGTCGGCACCCCGGGACGGCTTATAGACCACCTCTACAGAAAGAGCCTGTCGCTTGCGAACGTCTCGATCGTCGTGCTGGACGAAGCCGACGAAATGCTCGACATGGGCTTTATCGAAGATATAGAAAAGATACTCTCGATGCTTCCTCCCGACAGACAGATGATGCTCTATTCGGCGACGATGTCCGCCGAGATCATGAGGGTCGCAAAAAGGCATATGAAAGACCCCCTGAAGATTGCGATCAATGTAAAGGACATCGTCGCGCCGAAGATACAGCAGGTCTTCTACGAGGTGCTCGAACGGGACAAGATGGAGGTCCTCACACGCCTCCTCGACGTTGAAACCCCTGAGCTGACGCTCGTCTTCTGTCATACGAAGAGGGAGGTGGACGAGGTCTCCGCCACTCTGCAGCAGCGCGGGTACAACGCAGGAGCGCTCCACGGCGACTTTACCCAGTCCCACAGGGAGGAGATCATGTCAAGGTTCAGGGGAGGCGAACTGGAGATACTGGTTGCGACCGACGTGGCCGGAAGGGGAATCGACGTCGAGAACATCAGCCACGTCATCAATTACAGCATCCCGCAGAACCCCGAGGGCTACATCCACAGGATAGGACGCACAGGCAGGGCCGGACGCTCCGGGATCGCGGTCACCTTCGTGACCCCCAGGGAATACCGGCAGCTGCAGATCATCGAGAAGATCGCAAAGACGAAACTGAGCAGGAAGGAGGTCCCCGGCGCCGCCGAGGTGAAGAAGGCGAGACGCCGCATCATGAAGGACGAGCTTTCCGCCATAATCGAAAAGGGCGGGCACACGCCCTACCTGGGCGCCGTAGAGGAGCTGTCCGAATCTCTCGATCCCGCCGAGATGACGGCTGCGGCCCTTTCTCTCGCCTTCGGGCAGATGGAGGTCGAGGAGCTGAAAAAGCACGCGCCTGCCCGGGACCGCGAAAAGGGCATGACACGGCTGTTCTTCACCGTCGGAAGAAAGGACCGGATAGAGCCGGCAGAGATTCTCAGGACGATAGCGCAGGAGGCGGGCATACCCGGCAGGAGTGTCGGGAAGATCGATATAATGGACAGCTACACATTCGTCGAAGTAGCCGCCGATCTCGCCGGGAAGGTGGCGGCCGCGATGAACAACGCGGTCATAAAGGGACGCAGGGTATCCGTCGCAAAGGCCCAGCCCAGGACCAAGACCCAGGGCAAGGCCCGCAAGAATAAACCCCGCTGATCAGTCCTTTCTCAGCCTCGCAAACCTTGTGAACAGCCCGCTGCGCTCATCTTCCCTGCGGAAACCGAGGCGTTCGAAAAAACCGACGGTCCTCGCCATGTCCGCCTTCTTCACTTCCACCGCAGGCTCGTAGATCGACAGGATGCCGCCCTTTTTCATCGACCGTGCGATGTTGACGGCCGCTTCCTCCTGTCTTGCGATCTCGTGGAAACTGTAATAGAGGAGGCAGACATCGAACGTCCCCTCCGGCATCGCAACAGCGGAGATGTCTGCGACGATTATTTCGACCCTGTCGCCGTATGATTCGACGCGCCTTTTGAGCTTCCGCGCCATCCCTTCCTGAAGCTCTACTGAAAAGACACGCCCTGCGCGTCCGGCGATCGCCTCTGTGAGAAAGCCGTTTCCCGGGCCGACTTCGAGCACGACGGAGTCCGGGGCGACCCCTGATTCATCGAGGACCTTCTCCCTGTCCGTAAGGGCCTTCCTGACAGGGTTGTAGAGGATGAACGAAAGCCACGAGGGACAGACTCCGCACATGTCAGGCCCCCTCCCGCCGAACGTCTCGATTCGATTTCGTCATGTCGGATTATACC
>JBJKSM010000076.1:0-9479 GCA_046704045.1 Thermodesulfovibrionales bacterium
CCACGGGAGTTAAACAATCCACTCTGGAACCTCAAAACTGCTCTTCTACACATTGCCGTGCTCTATCACTACCGCCGTGACCTACAAAATCCCCACGGCAAGCAAGTTTATGAATTATGTGGGTTAACATGCAGGCCAACTTTACGATCAGGTGCAGACCTTTGCCGCTGTGCAGCCAAAGCCGGATGAAAATGGCTGTCCCAGCTCTTGCAGAACCGCATCCGCGACAAGCCTTGCAGCCGCTTTGCGTTCCGCCTCCGGCACCGCATCGATATCAAAATGTTCCGTGTATTTTTTGTAATACGAGAGAGCATCGAACTGAGCCAGCCTATCCTTTTCGACCAGATTTTCGAGAACCCTGCCGTGGCATCGAAGGAAACAGCCGTCTATAAGCACAACCTTCTCCGAGTTCTTGATCCATTGTGCCAGGGCCGACCCCGGCGCGGTGAACAACTCCCCGTGACAACCGCGTCGATAGGGTTCCTCCTTTGCCACCAGGTGGGCTGCAAGACGGGCGATCTCACCTCTGATACAGGCCCCTTCACATGAGAGGACCGGTATTTTCCCTTCCTCAAGATTCCTGCCGCCCACCTTTTCCCCTATAGGACATTCCGCATCGGTTTTAGAAACCTCGATGGCAAATATGCCGGTTGACTTCTTCATTTCCCTGTCCTTTCAGGTTCCGCTGCATCCTTATGTGGTGTGCAGCATGGCTTTTTCATCTCTTTCATCACTGTCAGGCAGTCCGGAAAGCCTCCCTGGCCCGTGCAGCACTTCATCATCTCAGACATCCCATGCCCCATCAGGCCGGTACCGGAGACATTTGATTTTGCCTTCTCTCCCTTGTCTTTGCTTTTTTGGGTGTTCATTTCATACCTCCTGTAAGCTGTGTAGTAAATATCTGTCTTTACGGCGGCACTCAGTTGCGCCCGGTTATGACTTTTTTCTTCTCTTCATACTCTTCCCTGTTGATCTCTCCCCGGGCGTACCTTTTTTTGAGAGTATCAAATGCCGATTCTGCGTCGTCGCCGTGGCTGCTTGTACGGCAGCTGCCCGACCGGCATGTCATCGAGCCCATACGACCCCTCATCATGAAAAAGCAGAGAACTATCATGACTGGCATGATGAGGGGAAATATCCACCAGAGTCCGTAACCAAAACCTGCACAGGGGAACATGGCTATCATCTCCTTTCTAACCCTATAGACGAAAATGAGAAAGGAAAGGATACGCTTATTTACTGAGGAATTTCAGTGAAGGGACCTTGCGGTCACAGGCAAGTTCGTTTCGCTCATCCTTGTAGAAACTGCAGCGGTGTTCCAACTCTTTTTTGAGTCTTGTCCTGGCGCGGTGGAGCCTGATCTTGACGGTTTCGAGCGACACCTCCAGAACCCCGGCTATCTCGCCGTTGGTCAGCCCTTCGAGGTCGCTCAGGACCAGCACGGTGCTGTAATTTTCGGGCAAATCATCCACGATGCCGCGGATGCATTCGTTCATCTCCTTCCGGATGACCTGGGTATCGACAGAGAGGGCGCCTTCTTCGGCGGCATCCATACGGGCTTCCGACGACAGATCGTCATCAGTAATAACGGCCGTGTCACGATCCCTCTGAGGGGACTGCCGTCTTCTTAAATGGTCCATGGCCGCATTCGTTGCGATCCGGTAGATCCAGGTCGACAGACTCGAATCCCCCCGGAAAGTATCAAGTGCGGCGTTTACCTTGATGAATACCTCCTGCGTCACGTCCTCGGCGTCACGATCGCCGACCAGGCGGGTCAGATAGGCGGCTATCTTCGGAAAATACTCGCGGTAGATCTTCTCAAAATCCGGCTTTTCGCGATCCATGTCGTCTCTTCCCCTCTACTTAACTTTACCTTATAGCTACAGATAAAGTCAGCCCAGGGAGCAGCGATGCCGGAATTTCAGCGTCTTGCGATACGCATCGATAATAGGCGGATCCGCCTAGGCCCAATCCAGAGGCCGCTTCACCGACTATGATCAAATTTCTTACCACTGCGTCAACGGTCTTTCTGTCGGCCGTGAAATCTTCATATGTCATCCCGCCGACATACCCTGCAACGGCTGATATGGCAGCCAGAATATCATTGATGCGGAACAGCCAATCCCTAAACGGCACGAACCGCTTCCTCCATTATGCGTCCTTTCATCGCCTTATGCAGTGCGTCAGGAGTCACCAAGTCGACTTTACACCCGAGCATTTCCGATAATGACCTCTGAAGGCGAAAGAACTCGAACAACCCGACCGGTGCAGCCTCTTGTCAACAGGTGTGTAAATAGCCGTCAGGCGGCCATCCTTTCCGTCACCCTTGATTCCTGTTTCGCTACCCCGTCGACATTCGTTGTTCTGAGATGCACCCGGTGCTCTTTCGGGAATGCCCGATACGACCTTCAAGTACGACCACCCGGCCGGAGGGGCCGTCTGTCGTCCATGACCTGTTTTCTGCCTTCACGCGGCATTTTCGATGTAATATAGATTATAAAGGGGCGTTTTCAGGATACCGCAATGACGGACTTTCTTGACGGCATAAAGAAATCGCTTACAGGCAAACTGATTGTCGCCATGGGGCTTCTCATCTTTGTCGGGGGCGGCATATCGTGGTACCGGCTTATCAGCCAGAACGCGAAAAACCTCATGTCCGACGCTTTCGAATACACTTCGTCTTATTCCGATATGGTCAAAAAGAGCGTGCGTTACAACATGCTTACCTTCAACAGGGGCGCCATACAGCGCACGATAGAAGACATAGGATCCTCCCGGGGGATCAGGCAGATACGCATATTCGACAGCAGGGGAACCGTTTTCTATTCATCCGGGCGGCGGGAGATAGGGACAACTGTGGACAGGAGGTCATTTGCCTGTGCGGGCTGCCACATAAACCCTGAAAAACCTGCTGCGACGCTGACGGGCAACACGCAGTGGGTTACTTACACCGGCAAGGGCGGACATGAAATTCTCACTCACGTCGACCCCATATACAACGAACCCTCCTGTTATACGGCCGCCTGTCACGTCCATCCGCGCCGGCAGAAAGTTCTCGGCATTCTGCAGACTGATTTTTCGCTTTCTTCGCTCGACGATAAAATACGGAAACAGACCTTCGAGATGACGGTCTACGCCGTCTCCCTGATGATAGTCAGCTCTCTCGTGATTTATCTCGTCCTCAGGAAGTTCGTCCTGAAGCCGGTCTCAATCCTGTCTGAGGGCATGAAGAAAGTCGCAACCGGCGACCTGCAGCAGAAGGTCGCCCTGCATTCGGAGGACGAGATAGGCGTGCTTGCCGGCACCTTCAACCTGATGACAAAGGATCTCGGGGCAGCCAGGGAAAGGACGGAGAACTTTACGCAGATGCTCGAAGCCGAGGTGGCAAGGAAGGTTGCCGAGCTGAAGAGGTCGCAGGATAAGCTCTTTCAGGCTGAAAAGCTCGCTTCTCTCGGCAGGCTCACCGCAGACGTGGCGCATGAGATAAGAAATCCCCTGACCGCCGTCGGGGGGTTCGCCCACAGGCTGTACAGGATCGTCGAGGGGGATAAACAAAAGGAATATGCCGACGTTATCATCACGGAAGTGGACAGGCTGGAAAAAATATTGAAGGACATTCTCACTTTTTCGCGGGACGCGAGGTTCCACCTCGAAAGACGCCCCCTGGAGGAGGCCGTCCGGGAAGTCGTCAAGGTGTATGAAGGGCTGTGCAGGGAGCAGTCGATAGAAGTCGACGTGCGGATCGAGGAAAACCTTCCCCCTGTTCTGATAGACAAGGACCAGGTGAAACAGGCCCTTACCAATCTCGTTGCCAACGCGATGGATGCGATGCAGAGCGGCGGCGTGCTCACGGTATCGGCGGGCCGGGAGGAGATCAACTATGTAACGTACGTCTTTTTGAGGGTGGCGGATACCGGGCCCGGGATACCCCGGGAGAAACTGCCTCTCATCTTCGAGCCCTTTTTCTCCACGAAGGAGATTCACGGGACCGGCCTCGGCCTCTCCATAACCAGAAAGATAATCGAAGAGCACGGCGGGCTTATCAAGGCGGAAAGCGCCGGGGGTGAAGGGGCGACAATCAGCCTCTATTTCCCCTTCCAGAAGGAAGAAGATTCCCTGCAGACAAAATGCTGGGAGTACATGAAATGCGGAAGAGACAGGGACTCCGCCCTCAAGTGTCCCGCCTATCCCAATTACGGCAGGACCTGCTGGGCGGTCGCCGGCACGTTCTGCGAGGGGAAGGCGCAGGGCACGTTTGCGCAAAAATACGAGAGCTGCAGGAAATGCGAATTTTACCGGAAGGTGACGGAAAAAAAGAGCTGAAAATCCCTTCCTGCCGAAGGAGACAAAGGGAAAAGGCTGCCGTTATGCTTTACGCGATACCCCGCGATTTCATTTCCGCTTCGATCGCCCCGATCCTCGCGTTGAGCTCCCGGCACTCTTCCTCGAATTCTTCCTGCATCGCGCGGACCTTCCCGCCGCCGATGTGGACGGTGGTCTTGCCGGTGGCATATGCGTGCATGTCCTCTGCGTCGCAGAGGATATCCTTGAGCCGGGCAAGCTCCGCCCTCAGCTCATCGTCCGATAAATCCGCAACATGTTTTTTCATTCGGATACCTCTCGCCGGTCCTGTCCCGATAACCTACAATATTCCCCCGGCAACTGGCAAGCGGTGGGGCGCTGGCAACGCCGGCGGGCTAACGCGGTTTCAGTGCGTCGCCGATGAACTCCTCCACATCGTGAGCCAGCTGCGGGAGGACCGCGCTGTCGAGGTAGACCATGTGGCCGGAGCGGTACCGGCGGACCGTGATGTTTTTCCTGAGCGCGGGGGGCAGCCCGAGGTGGGCAAGGGTATATTCCGCGGAGAAATAAGGCGTAGCCAGGTCGAAGTACCCGGAGACGACGAGCAGCTTCATGTAGGGATTTCTGGCAAAGGCGTCTGCGAGGTCGGCGCCCGTATCGGCATAGCTGTTCTTCGCCTGCCAGTCCCACCGCCCGATGCCGCCGCCCAATGCGAAGTATTCGAGGTCGGAGCGGAACCCGAGTTCCGTTCGGACATAGTTGTCGAACGTGGAGGTAAAAGGAGGACGGACCGTAGCGACCGTCGCATCGAACGACGGAGGGGCCGCGGGTTCGGGATTCGCCGCCGTAAAACGGCTGTCCATGAGCCCGACCATACGTCCCTCCTTCCGGAGGAGCTCCCCGGCAAAGCTTAAGGCGGAGATGCGCAGGTTGTGGTTTTCGATGAAGGTCCTGTCAAGGCCGGTGAATCCGGCCAGTTTGTCCACGATCTTCCGCCGCTCTGCGGGCGCAAGCCTGTCTCCTTCGGCGAGCGCGGTCAGGTAACCGGTCGAAGCCCACGACTCGGCCGCCCCGAGTGTCCCGCCGAGGTCGGTCTTCGGGCCGAGCTTCCCGTGATACCAGGCCGTGGCGGTGTAAGCGGGAAGAAACAGCATGTACGGGAGGTCGTTCCCGCGATCGAAGGAGATCGTCTCCATATTCAGAACGGGAGAGATCATGATAATGCCGTTCAGCGCGATGCCGCGCTTGACGAGATACTCAGACAGGCCCGCTGCGCGGAAGGTGCCGTAACTTTCTCCTGCGAGAAACAGGGGCGAAGTCCATCGCTCATACCGGGTCAGATAAAGCCTGATAAATCTTCCCGTCGAATCGATATCGCCCCGCACCGAGGCGAATTTGGTCGCAAGATCGGGCTTGACTGCCCGGCTGTAGCCTGTGCCGACGGGGTCTATGAAGACCAGGTCGGCGGCAGCCAGCCAGGTGTATTCGTTGTCTTCAAGCCTGTACGGCGGCGCAGGCATGCCGCCGTCGGGAAGCATCCGGACGCGACGGGGACCGGCGGCGCCGAGGTGCAGCCAGACCGAAGATGCCCCGGGGCCGCCGTTAAACAGAAAAAGAAGGGGCCTTCGGCTTTTGTGCGCGGGGTTGTCGACTGTATAGGCTATAAAAAAGATCTGCGCCTCGGTCTGGCCGGCGTCGTTCGTGACCGGCAGCCGGCCCGCCGTTGCGGTATAGCGAATTTTTTTCCCCCCGACGAGGATCGTATGTTCCGTAACCACCGGCTTGGCCGGCGTCTCCGGCTCGACGGTCTTCTTCTGCTGTTTTTCCTTTGGCCCGCCGTGATCGGCGACGGGGGCCTGCGCAGCCTGCGGCGGCAAGGTGCGGGGGGCCGCTGTCATCAGCGCGGCAGCAAGCAGTATGGAGAAAAACAATGTTCACCTCCCGTGCAGGATTCAGCTACATTGTACCACGGGGCGCTTATAAAACCTGTCCGAAGGAGAGGAAGAAGTATCAGCCACGGATCACAAGGAGATCAAAGAATGATGGCAAGGGGGAAAAAGAGAGATGACAGAGGGCCCTGTCGGGCCCTCCATTATCCGTGCCGATCAGTAGCCGCCTGTCTTGGACTTGCTGCTGGTCTGTTCCTTCTTCATTGGCGCCGCTTCCTTTGCTGCAGGGGCGGCCTCCTTCTTCTCGGGCGCCATCTCCTTTGATGGAGCCTGTGCAGGTGCGGGGGCGGTAGCAGGCGCCTGTGTTTCAGACACCGGCGCCGGCGCCTCCTTCTTCTGGCATCCCAGGACCGTGAGGGAGAGCGCGACTATCAAGCCGAGCACCAGGATTGCGAGTTTTTTCATACCCACCTCCTTAAGAAAGTTGTTCTGCCTTTCCGGCAAAAAGTAATTATACGATACCGACCGGGAGAGATTTTGTCAATATCTGCGGGGATGCGGGGCGGTTTGACAGTCCGGGCACTACATTCTATCCTATTACTATTGTTATGAAAGCAGGCTCTTGTTATCACGGAAGCGGCGCAGGTGACTTTTCTGTCTGGGCCCCGTTTGCCCGGGACGTGGCGCTGAGGCTCGTCTCGCCTGAGGAACGGCTTGTACCCATGCGGAGGGACCGGACGGGATACTGGAGTTGCTCTGTCGAGGATGTGCATCCGGGGTCTCTGTATTTCTACAGGCTCGACGGCGAAAGGGAAAGGCCTGACCCTGCGTCTCACTATCAGCCCCGGGGCGTGCACGGCCCATCGCAGATAATCGACCATGGTGCGTTTGCGTGGGACGACGACAACTGGAGAGGCATCCCGCTTAACGAGATGATCATCTATGAGCTTCATGCCGGGACGTTTACGCCCGGCGGCACGTTCGATGCGATAACGGGACGTCTCGACGATCTGACGGAGACCGGGATCAACGCCGTCGAGCTGATGCCGGTCGCACAGTTTCCGGGGGAGCGAAACTGGGGATACGACGGGGCCTGTCCCTATGCCGTCCAGAATTCTTACGGGGGGCCCGACGGGCTGAAGCGGCTCGTGAACGCATGCCACGGGAAGGGCATGACTGTTGTCCTCGACGTCGTCTATAACCACCTCGGACCGGAGGGAAATTATCTGTGGGATTTCGGGCCTTATTTCACCGACAAATACAGGACACCGTGGGGATGGGCGATAAACTACGACGACGCCTGGAGCAACGAGGTGAGAAATTATTTTATCGAAAACGCCCTCCACTGGTTCGGACGGTATCATATCGATGCGCTTCGGATCGACGCTGTCCACGGCATCACCGACATGAGCGCCAGGCCGTTCCTCCGGGAGCTTGCTGAGCGGGTCGAAGAATTCTCTCGCTCGGAGAGGAGAAAGTATTATCTCATCGCCGAAAGCGACCTGAACGATCCGAAGGTCATCAGGCCGCGCGAGCTGGGGGGGTTCGGCATCGATGCGCAGTGGAACGACGATTTCCATCACTGCGTCCACACGCTTCTTACCGGAGAGGGCGACGGCTATTACGCCGACTTCGGCGGCATCGCTCATCTCGGGAAATCGCTGAGGGAAGGGTTCGTCCATTCGGGGGGGTACTCGGGATACAGAAAGAGGAACCACGGGAATTCGTCGAAGGACAGGCCCGCGGAACAGTTCATCGTATTTTCGCAGAACCACGACCAGGTGGGAAACAGGATGCTCGGGGAGCGATTGTCCACTTTGGTTTCTTTCGAGTCCCTGAAGCTCGCAGCCGCGGTTACGCTTCTTTCGCCTTACATACCTCTTTTGTTCATGGGGGAGGAATACGCAGAGGACGCGCCGTTTCTCTATTTCGTGAGCCACTCCGACGCGGCCCTCGTCGAGGCGGTGAGAGAGGGCAGGAAAAATGAGTTCGACGCCTTCGCATGGAAGGCCGAGCCTCCCGACCCGCAGGATGCCGATACTTTCAACAGGTCGAAGATCCGCTGGGAAAAGAGGACGACGGGTGGGCATGCGGCGATGCTCGGGTTCTACAAACAGCTGGCGGCGCTCAGGAGGACGACCCCGGCCCTTTCACGTCCCGTCAACGACAACCTCGATGTAGACGAGCTGACTGAAAAGGTGCTCTGCATGAGACGATGGGCGGGCGACAGTCATGTCCTTGTTCTCTTCAACTTCGGAGATGACGCGGGCAGCCTGACAATTCCGCTTCCACCCGGCGCGTGGAAGAAGGTCCTTGATTCGGCCGATCCGAAATGGAGGGGGCCGGGCGGCCTGCTGCCGGAAGAGATCGTGCCGGGCCGGGGAGTATTCATGAAGGGCCGGAGCATCGCATTATACGGGAGGGAAAACGGCTGATGGAGCGATATCTCTGCATACACGGCCATTTCTACCAGCCCCCCAGGGAGAACCCGTGGCTCGAAGCGATAGAGATCCAGGACTCGGCCTATCCCTACCACGACTGGAATGAAAAGATCGCGGCTGAATGCTACGCGCCGAACTCCGCATCGCGAATACTCGACGGACAGGACCGTATCCTCGGCATACTGAGCAACTATACCAAGATCAGCTTCAACTTCGGCCCGACGCTCCTTTCCTGGATGGAGGAGAAAGCTGCGGATGTCTATCAGGCGATACTCGAAGCCGACCGGGTGAGCGCCGGCGCGCGGTCCGGCCACGGCAACGCGATAGCGCAGGCATACAACCATATCATCATGCCCCTTGCGAATTCCCGCGACAAGCGCACCCAGGTGATATGGGGCATCAGGGATTTCGAACACAGGTTCGGCCGGTCTCCCGAGGGAATGTGGCTGCCGGAAACCGCCGTGGACCTGGAAACACTCGACGTCCTCGCGGAGCAGGGGATAAAGTTCACCATACTGGCGCAGCACCAGGCGTCGAAGGCGAAGGATATCGGCTCCGACAAATGGCGGGACGTGAAGGGCGGCAAGATAGACCCGACGCGTCCGTATCTCTGCAGGCTGCCCTCCGGAAGGACGATCTTTATCTTCTTTTACGACGGCCCCATTTCGCACGGCATCGCCTTCGAACAGGTGCTCAACAGGGGGGAGGACTTCGCCGGCCGGCTCCTCGGCGGTTTCTCCGACAGGAGGAGCTGGCCCCAGTTTCTGAATGTCGCGACGGACGGCGAGACCTACGGCCATCACCACAGGTTCGGCGAGTTGGCGCTTACCCACGCCCTCAATTCGAT
>JBJKSM010000077.1:0-5952 GCA_046704045.1 Thermodesulfovibrionales bacterium
CGATATGCCGCGCCGTAATTCCCCTTCTCGCCGCGATATCCGCCACCCGGAGGACCTTCTCCGGAAGCTCTTCCTGCATTTCATGGATATAGGCATAAAGGTCCTTTACTTTGGCCATGCCGTAACGTTCCGACAGGTCGTTGTAATAAGGAGGGTTGTAGGGCATCATTATCATCGGCGGCTCATGAAAGCCCTCAAGAAGGAACCCGCATTCCTCGTTCGTCGAGAAATTCATCGGTCCCCTCATCCTGTCCATGCCCTTTTCCTTCAGGCAGTACGCCGCTTTTTCGAAAAGAGCTCCGGCAACCCGGCGGTCCCTGATGCATTCGAAAAAGCCGAAGAAGCCGGTCTTTTCCCTGTGAAAATCATTATGCCGCCTGTTGACAAAGGATACGATGCGGCCGACCCTTCTGCCGTCTTTCAGGGCGATGAAAAATTGCGCCTCCGCGAACTGGAAGAAGGGATTTTCCGGGGAGAAGTGAACCTTCATCTCCCTGTTGAGCTGGGGAATGAAGAGGGGATCGTTTTCGTAGAGTTCGAGGGGGACCCTGATGAACCCATCGAGGGACTTACCCGCCTCGATGACTTCGATCATTCTATGACGCCCAGTTTCCTTCCGACCTTCTCGAACGCAGCCAGGACCCTGTCGATATGTTCATCGGTGTGGGTGGCCATGTAACTCGTACGTATGAGGGCCTTTCCGCTCGCCACTGCCGGACTGACAGCCACATTCGCAAACACCCCCTCATCCTGTAGCATCATCGCCATGGTAAAGGCCTTCAGGTCTTCGCCGACGAGGATCGGGATGATAGGGGTCTCGGTCGGTCCTATTTCGTAGCCAAGGGCACTGAAGCCCTCGTGAACCCGCCTTGTGTTTTTCCACAGTTTCTCTATGCGCTCCGGCTCGTTTTCGATGATGCCGACCGCGGCCGCAACGGCTGCTATCGAAGCCGGCGGAGGGCTTGCACTGAAGATGAGAGCCCTGGCAAAGTGCTTAATATAATGTATGACTTTCTCCTCGCCTGAGATGAAGCCGCCTATCGAGGCAAGGGACTTGCTGTAAGTGCCCATGATGAGGTCAACCTCGTTTTCGAGACCGAAGTGCTCGGCGGTGCCTCGGCCTGTCTTGCCGAGGACGCCGATGCCGTGTGCATCGTCTACCATCAGCCTGGCGTTGTACTTTTTCGCGAGGACAACGACCCTGGGCAGATCGATAATATCGCCCTCCATGCTGAATACGCCGTCGACGACGATCAGTTTCCTGCGGTCCCTGTTCTCGGAGAGTATGCGCTCGAGGTCGGACATGTCGTTATGCCTGAACTTCTTTACTTCGGCATAGGACAGCCTGCAGCCGTCGATGATGCTCGCATGGTCCATCTTGTCGATAACAATGACATCATCTTTGCCGGCAAGGGCGGATATCACACCGAGATTCACCTGGAAGCCGGTCGAAAAGACGAGGGCTGCTTCCTTGTGAATGAACTGCGCGAGTTTTTCTTCGAGCTTCACGTGGATGTCGAGGGTGCCGTTGAGAAAGCGCGATCCGGCACAGCCGGAGCCGTATTTCCTGATCGCTTCGATCGCAGCCTCCTTTACCTTCGGATGGTTCGTGAGTCCCAGGTAGTTGTTCGAGCCCACCATGATCATCTTCCTGCCGTTGATGGTCACTTCAGGGTCCTGTGCGCTTTCGATCATCCTGAAATAGGGATACATCCCCGCAGCGATCAGTTCCTTCGCTTTCGTAAATCTGTAACACTTCTCGAATAAATCTGCTGTTTTATCTATAGCCATCGGTGGATTCTGTACCAGTCTGCCGTCCATTTTATTCCTTCCCTCAGAGTTATTTTCGCCTTAAATCCAAGTTCTTCCTCAGCCCTGCCCACGTCACATGTCCAGTTGGAATAACGGGCTTCCCTCGCCTTGTCACGGTTAATTATACCTTTTTTGTTTACCTTTTCTCCTATGTAGGCGACAAGGGGCATGAGCCCGCGCGGCATTCTCAGCATGGCCGCCCTGCATCCGAGCGCAGAGGATATCTCATGTACTATCTCGTCGTTCGTATAAACCGTTTCGTCAGCCAAAAAAAACGTCCTGCCTTCCCCTTCCTTTTTCTCAGCCGCTACTATTATACCCTGAATAAGATCGTCAACATAGATCAGGGAGTAAAAACATCTTCCCCAATAGGGGAAAAACCCCTTCTTCACCGACGAGAACAACAGGAAAAAATCCCTGTCCCTCGGCCCATACACCGCCGACGGTCTCACGATCGTCACCGGAAACTGCGCCCCGTACTTAAGTACGGCCAGCTCGCCTTCAAGTTTGCTCTTCCCATACGAAGAGACAGGGGCCGGCGGGGCATTCTCATCAATGGGGCGGCCCGCCCGGCTGGGGCCGGCTGCAGCAAGACTGCTGACATACGTAAATCTCCTCAGCCCCCGATTGCCGGCTGCCACAACCTTCAGCAACTTTCTTGTGCATTCCGCGTTGACAGCGAAAAAATCCTTTTCGCAGGCGGTCTTTGTAATACCGGCCGTGTGGAAGATGAAGTCAAAGTCCCTGATCTTTTCGGCGCATGACTCGATCTCCGCGAGATCGCATATCAGATATTTAAGATCGAGATGCTCTATCCATTTGAGGCTGGAAGTCTTTCTCGCAAGGCACGTAACTTCGTACCCCTTTCCGATCAGCGCTTCAGCAAGGTGGCTTCCGATAAAGCCGGCAGCTCCTGTCACCAGGGCTTTCATACGTGATGTATATTCTTATTGAAAGCGGCAGGATTAGTCAAGGCAAAAACCTGAAACACTGGCGGCCCAATCAGACTGCCTGCGGCATAGCCTCTCACCCCCGACAGTCCTGTGCCCCGCTCTCCTTCTGGTACGGTCCGGCTTACTGCGACCCGTAGCTGTGCAACCCGGAAAGAAGGAGGTTCACGCCGAGATAGGTGAAGATGACCGCAATGAACCCGATCACGGCGACCATCGCAACCTTCTTGCCCTTCCAGCCCCTCATCAGGCGGCCATGCAGATAAAAGGCGTTAAGGAGCCAGGTAATGAGCGACCTCGTCTCCTTGGGGTCCCAGGACCAGTATCTACCCCATGCCTGGTCCGCCCATATGGCGCCGAAGATGAGCCCGCCCAGGGTAAATATCGGGAAGCCTATTGCTATCAGTTTATATGTTATCTCGTCCAGGACTTCAGCAGCGATATTGAAACCCTTGACCACCTTCCTCAACGCGCCGCCGAACCTCCAGACGAAGAAGGTGAAGGCCGCCGACACCGCCAGGCTGATAAGGGGGACACCCGGCGTACTGCTCCGGAATGAGGCCTTGAAGAGATAATCCTTTATGAATTCCTGCTGATTCTTCGTCGCGACTTTAAAAGTTAAGTAGTCCAGGCCCATCGCTGCAAGGACGATGATAAAGACGGCAAGCGCGACGGTCCAGAAAATATAGGCAGGCTCGGACCTCTTTTCCGTCTTCACGATGAGGTACATGAGGCCGGTGCTGAAGGATATTCCAAACATGGAGTAGGAGATAAAGCTCATCGTCACGTGTGCCAGAAGCCAGTTGCTCTGAAGCGCGGGAACGAGGGGCTCGATGCCCTTCGACATGCCGGAAAGGTCTATGAACGCCAGAGCGAGACCTGCCACGGGGGTGACGAAGGCGCCGAAGGAGCGGTTCTTGTATTTGAACTCAATAATGAGATAGGCAAGGATAAGACACCATACGAAAAAGGTAAGAGATTCATAGAGGTTGGTAAGGGGTATGGCGCGCAGCCATCCCATCTGCTCTATCGCGTGAAATTCCACCGCCCTCATGATGATCGCAAGCGTCTGGGAGACGAAACCGGCCACCGTGATAGCCGTAGCGACGATCCCGATGGCGCGCTTCCTGAACCCGAGATAAACTATGTATGTAATCATTGCAAGGAAATATGCGATCTCCGAAAATCCGAAAAAATAATGCGAACTGTTCATCTGCTTCCCCCTTTGTGGCCGGACTCAAGGCCGCCAGCCAGCCTTTCAATCTTTCTCTCAAGCGACGCCCTGTTCTTGTTTGCAGAAGCGCCTATCAGAACTTTCGTTGCGCCCTTTTCCTCGGTCAGATTCACCCATATCCTCCTGTGGCTCATGAAAAACGTTATATAGAGCCCCAGCGCCATCAGGATGCAGCCGAGGTAGACGATACCGACGCCGGGATCTTTTCTCACCTGGAGTCCCGTATACTGGACGCCCCAGAAACTGAGGAACTCGACCTTGCTGCCATCAGGGAGGTCCCAGGTCCGGGGATACCGTTTGAAGATCCATCCGCCGACCGGGTTCTGACTGAGCCCGGTGAATTCCACGAAAATGGCCGGGTTCAACATATTCGCATCGTACGTGACCGCCTTGCCCGACTGATCGAAGGTAAGGGCCGGGCTGAAATTCGTGATGCGCCCTGTTATGGAGGTGCCCGGGATCGTAAACTGATCCCCCAGCCTGCTCTGTACCTGTTCCGACTTACCGTCCCTTGATACAATCCGGAGATTCAGTATCCCTCTTTCGAAGCTGTCCGGTATCGTACCGAAACTCGACTGATAGAATGTAATCCCCTCGTATTTCAGAGGGCTGTTCACTGTGATCATCTTTGTCATTACCTCTTTGCCGTCTTTCAGTACCGTCAGCCAGCTCTTGTAGGCTTTCGGCATATCGCTTTCGCCGTAGAAATCGACCTCGAACCTGTCGCACCTGATATCGAACCCGAGCGGTATTTTTGTGTCGTGCTCCTTGTATGCGTACGAAGATGTTTCCCCTTCACCCAGCGGGAGCCAGCCGTTGAAGCCGAAGTATATTCCGATAATCGACCCTGCCATTATGACGAGGATGCTCAGGTGGGTAATGTACACCCCGAGTCTCGTGAAGTTCCCCTTCTCGGAAAAGAACTGCACGCCCTTTTCCGTGACAGCCTCAGAGGGCATGAATCCGATCTTTCTCATCTGACGCTCCGCGCGACCCTTGACTTCCGGGTGTTTGCCTTTCAGCGTAATCACCCTCTTTATCGACATCTTTTCGAGATGCTCATCGGACAGCGGACGGACCGGCTCTTTCACCATCTTCCATATCCTCGGAAGTCTGTCGACAGAACAGATCACGAGGTTTGCGGCAAAGAGCAGAAGGAGGGTGACAAACCACCATGAATGATACATATTCATGAAGCCGAGCTTGTCGAGCACATCGTATATCGCAGGCGCTGACCCCTCTCCGAACATCTTTGTAAGAATCTTTAAATTTTTTTCGGGATTGACGTTCTGCTCAATTACAGTGCCGACGATGGAGGTGAGGGCTATGACCATGAAGATGACTACGGCAAACTTTACAGAGGCGAAGAGATCCCAGATCCGGTCGATTATCGATTTATTTTTTCCTTTATCCATATATTCTCCTAATAGGGTTCTAATATCTTAAAATATCCTTTTAAAACAAAACAAGCGAATCGTTCTCGCCGTTTTCCGCAGCAGAAAGTAGCCCCCGTCTTTAAGTCAGCCCGAACCCGGCGGTAAAAGTTCAATTATTAATTTGAATTTTTAAAGACCTTGATTTTCAAGGGAAAAGAGGCCGGTGTTTGTCGGCAAGCCCGGATTTTGGTATTTATTGTCTGCAACATGCCGGTTTTGCAGGTTTTTTTTGCTGCCTTTTTTTTGTGCAAAATGGACCATTTTCATATCAGCCAAGGTTTCTGAATTTTTTTTAATGAAGTTACCAACAGGTTATCAAGAATAGTTGATAACTCTACCCTATCGTTGCAGGAGAGGCGGAGTCGCGCATGCTGGAAAATGCCATAGAATCGGCAGGGCAATGAACAGCAGTGATTCCTGCAGCACATAAAGGCAGCTTGTGACGTTATGGAGACCCGGGAGATTATGGTGCGAGAGAGGGGAGTCGAACCCCTACGGATTGCTCCACTGGATCCTAAGT
>JBJKSM010000078.1:0-5933 GCA_046704045.1 Thermodesulfovibrionales bacterium
TGACGACAAAGTTTTGATCTTCTTGAAGAGTAGTGCATAGAGCCTTTCTCATGGAAGAGCTAAGCAGATATTTAAGCAGCTTTTTGTATTAACCAAGTTCGAAATTCATCAATAAAGGGACGCCAGAAAATCAAGGGGTTACGGCAACGTAGCCCATTTTTTTGTGTTGTGCGCCTTTTCAGGGCGGTAACGGTACTTATTATCCTCCAAAACTTTTTGAAACATAAGGCGCTTATAATGACAATTCATCTTATGACCCGCAGAGCGCTACTATTTTGCGACAGACCAGCCGAATTATAACGCGAATTATTTTAAAAGAAAGAGAGATTATAGACAGCAAACTCATCTGGTGGGGCAGTATAATAAATCCGCAAGAAGCACTTCCCACTTCCTGTTTTTTAAAAGCGGCTCAAACCGGCAACGCCGCAGGTATTTCGACGATTGAGCACAAAATTATCACGCGAAGGCAACCCCTTTTTATTTTTCTCCGCCGTGACAGCCCCGGTGCTGAACCCGCATTGTCAACCATCGAGTACCTCTCTTACCTTTTTCAAGAGGTCATTCGGCGAGACCGGTTTAAGGATATAATCCATCCCCTCGTCGAGCAGTTCCTTCTTGTTGATAATATCCATCGCGTACCCGCTCAAAAACAGTGTCTTGATATCGGGGCTGAGTTTTCTGATCTCATCATACGCCTCTTTGCCGCTTTTCCTGGGCATGATCATATCGAGGATTACGAGTTGTATTCCATCTCTGTTCTCAATATATTTGCTTATCGCGTCTTCCCCGTCCTCTGCGCTGATGACATCGTATCCAAATGATTCCAGGACAATCCTTGACAGCTTCCTTAACGCGGCATCGTCCTCAGCAATGAGTATGGTCTCTGTTCCGCACTTTAGCGGAGCGGCCGCCTCGACCTCCCGCCCTTTTGATGTTTTCTCTTCAATGAGAGGCAAAAGCACTTCAAAAGCGGACCCCTTCCCTTCCTCACTGCAAACATCTATGTACCCGTTATGCCACTTGATTATTCCGTAAGCCATCGAGAGTCCGAGACCCGTTCCCTCCCCGACCCCCTTCGTGGTAAAAAAAGGGTCGAATATATTCTTCTGTGTTTCCGCATCCATCCCTCTCCCCGTATCTGCTACGGTGATAAGGGCGTAAGTCCCGGTCTCGCCGTATCCGTGTGCTGCGATATACTCATCATCCACTTCCCTGATGCCCGTACTGATCTTCAGTCTCCCGCCCTTCGGCATTGCATCGCGGGCATTTGCGGCAAGGTTCATCAACACCTGCTCTATCTGTCCCGAATCCGCCATCACGGTCACTTTTTTGTCTGCCAGCTCCGTGGCAAAAACAATATCTTCCCCTATAATCCGTGAAAGCATTTTCTCGATGCCAAGGATAGTCTCGTTGACATCGACGGGTTTCATCTCGGCGACCTGTTTTCTGCTGAAGGCAAGCAGCCGCTTCGTGAGAGTTGACGCCCGGTCGGCGGCAGCAAGCACTTCATTCATATACCCCCTTGAAGGACTGTCGGGTTCCATTTTGTCCAGCACCATTGACCCGTAGCCTATTATCGCATTGAGGATATTGTTGAAGTCGTGGGCAACGCCTCCTGCAAGCGTACCTATCGCCTCCATCTTCTGGGCGTGACGCAGCTGGGCCTCGAGCTTTTTCTGCTCCGTTACATTCAGGACCATCCCGGAGATCGTTTCTTTCTCAAGAGTTGAGCTGACAAGCAATTGTATTGCTTTTCCGGACTTCGATGTTGTGTCAAGCTCAAAGTTATCAAACTTGCCGTTTTTCTTCAGCTCCTCCAGAAAAACCACGCGATCTTCAGGATTTTGATATCGCAATACGACGTCTTCAGACATCATTTCATCGGGAGAGACGAACTCGAACATATTTGCCAGAGCATTATTGACATACAAAAACCTGCCGTCCAGATTCGCTTTATATATGCCCACGGAAGCGTTGTCCACAAGTTTGCGATATTTTTCTTCGGAATTTCTCAGAGCCTCTTCCGACCGTTTGCGCTCGGTGATGTCCAATAAGGTTCCTATCACGGCGGGACGCGTCTTATATACTGTTTTGGACCCATAGACCTCCAGATAGATGACCTCTTTATTTTTTTTAATACCGCTGAACATATAATGAGTGGATTCCGTTTCGCCGGACATCCGTTTTCTCAAATTTTCCCCGACGATAGGCCAATCCCGCGGCAGTACCAGGTCCTCCGGTCCCTTATTGTCTGTCAGCTCCGCGACTGTGTAGCCAAATATCTCAGCCAGCGTAGGATTGACATACCTGAATATTCCATCCTGTATCAGATAGATACCTACCACCGATTTCTCGGCCATATCTCTGAATTTGGCCTCGGACTCCTGCAGCAATCCCTCCATCAGTTTGCGCTCGGAAATGTCCGTGCCTGTTCCGCTGATGCCGATAATGCTTCCTTCGCGATTCTTTAGGAGCGAGCCTGTGAACATAAAAGGGATTTGGCGTCCGTCCCTGGTTAACAGCATTGTCTCCAGCCTGACGTGTCCCGTTTTCATTGCAGTCGCCACAGCCTCGGTCACATGCCGTCTTTCTCCTTCAGGAAAGAAATCGGTCGGCTTCATTGAAGAGATTTCTCCGTCATCGTATCCCGTCACGGTCTTGACGGTTTCGTTCCACCGAAGGAACCTCCCCTCTGCATCGAAAACAAAAAAAGTCTCCTGGAGGACGTTCAGGGCGCCTTCGGTGAAAATCTTCTCCCTTCTTAATTCTTCCTCCACTTTTCGACGCTCATCGACTTCTTTCAGGAGTCGATCCTGCGACTCGGCGCTCTCTTTTATCTTTGCGACGAAATAAATGATTATTGGTACGACGACTATTGGCACGAAGAGAGCGTCAATGGCGCCTATAAGCAGCAACGAATGAGAAATAAAGCCCCAACGCAGGTAACTTTGAAATGAACTGATTAAAAATGTGAAGATTTCCGACAGCAGTACCGCGATCCAGAGAAAGTGCCAGGGGTTTATTGATCGCAGTCTTGCAGTAATGTTTTTTAGCATGGGCTTACCTTTAATATATCGCCAATTGGCTGTCGCCTCAATATCTATCGACTTGGGGAGCGACGGTCTGCGACGGCCGTACACTACTGAAAGCACTGGAAAAGGCCGGTACACCAGAGGCAGGCCCCGCATGGGACGCCGCCCAGATAGCAGTCCCGCTCGAAATCAGCGGCCGATACGTAATCGCACAGGGCAAAGCCGCAGTCAAAACAGAATGGGAAATCGTAACGGAGAACGCCCTCCCTGAAGGAGGCGTACTCCCGGTCGTTCCAGATAGCGGGGATATCTTTCTCATGCAGATTGCCGAATATACGGGGTGTCACCTGCTTCTGCCAACCGCCGATGTGACAGTCACAGCGGTGCCACAGGAAGTAGCAGGGGTGCACATTCCCGTCCCATGAGACGAATGCGCCCTTTCCCTCGACGAAATCGCATCTCCGGTTGTTTTTGGGAGTTGTCCCGGGCAGCCTTAAATCGATGCCCGACTCCGCCGCGACCTGTCCCGCCTCTTCGAAGACGAGACCGACCTTTCTGAGCCATTCATCGTCCCTCCTGAGAAGCCTGTCAACGTGAAGCGCTATGCCTTTGGAACGCGCGTCGCTCTTCATCCGCCCTGCGAAGCGGAGGATCTTCATATCCTCGCCGCTTTTCGAAAACTTCATAAAAACCTCCGGGTAGCGCCTGATATCCACACCCTCCGCCTTTGCCCTGTCCCTCCATGTCTCATAGACCGATACTGCGTCGGAAGTATTCGTGTCGTACGCAGTCTCACCGACCATCGCCCGGTCGTAAGGGAGAAGCTGTGTGACAACGGCAAAGACCGCGCCCCTGTCGGCTGCCCAGCGAAGGGCGGCGGGAAGTTGCAGCAGGTTATCGCGCCGCACCACGAATTCGATGCCGGCTTCGAAACGCCTCCCCGCTTTTTCCCTTGCGCCGTTCAGGGCCGCAAACGCGGATTCCATGGCTCCCATCTCCCCGCCGCCACGAATCGTTCTGAAACTCTCGCGGGAAACGGCGTCAACGGAAAGACAGATCCTGTCGAGCCCCGCTTCGATGAGCGATGCCGCGCGTTCATAGTTCAGCAGCATCCCGTTTGACTGGAAGCCGACCCACGCGCCTGCCGGCAACGACTTCTTCGCCCTGCGTATGAAATCTTCGAGTTGCGGGTGAAGAAGAGGCTCTCCCACGCCGTTGAGGATGAGGGCTTCGAGATAAGGGAACGCCGGTTCGAGCGCACTGAACGTCCCGGACGACATGTTGCCTTCCGGAATCACCGAGTCGCCGTTTTGCTTCATGCACATGCCGCATCTGAGATTGCACCTGGTGGTGACTTCAACAAAAAGCTTTGAAGGATGATCCGTCCGCATTTTTTATTTTAACAGTAATGCAGTCGGTCGATACCATGAGCGGAATCATACGTCAGGGAGTTTGATATAATGTGTTGATGAAGGTCAAGGTGAAGCTTTTTGCATCGCTGAGTCAGTTCGGTCCCGAGGACCAGATGATGGAGGTTCCGGAAAACAGCACTCTTGAAGACGTGATCGGGAGGCTGAAGCTGCCGGAAAAAATTCCCCTGCTCAAGGTCGTCAACGGCGAGATCAGGAAGCTCGATCATCCCCTCGAAGACGGAGACGAGATCGCGCTCTTTCCGCCCATCGCCGGCGGATCGATAAGCATCAGGGATCTTTCTTCGATGCAGTCACCGTAAGAAACACCCGGTCGCGCCCCGACAGCCTTTTATTCAACGACTCCGGCTCCACCGGGGCGCCGTCCAGGGAGACTTCCCTGCACCCCTGCCGGAAACCCGGCGGCTGCGTCTTCAGAAAATCCTCCAGGTCGGAAGATTTCACGAGCACGCCCTTTTCAAGAAAACCGCAGCCCAGCTCCCCCAGCAGAACGTTAAACAGCTTCAGTCGAACGAGGCCCTCTCCCTTCGAACACGCTTCGCCCGTTTCATGATAGGTGATAGAGCCCCGGAATGACGCGTATACTCCGCCTCTCCGCATCGTCGCGCCGACAAGCCCGGGCATGGCCGCAGAGAGGGCCAGGGTCGCCCCGTCCCTGACCATCGCGGAATCGAGGTCGTCCACGGGACTTCCCTCCAGGAAGATGGTCTGTATCTTTTCGATCGTATTACTGTCAAGTCCGATTTCGCTGCGCAGGAAGTCGTTGACGCTGCAGCCCACATGCGCCCTGATCGCAAAACCGTACTGAAGTATCAGGAGGAAATTCGGGAAGACGGCATCGTCGACCGCAAACGACACACGCGGGAACCCGTCTTCGTTCGCATTCGTCTTCTTGCCGTTACCCATTCGGACAGTACCCCTTTTCACCTTTTCAAGTGCGGTCGGTCGCCCTTTGCAGGGAGAAGGAGAGACCCTCGGCGGTCTCTCCTTCTTTGCACTATTCTCTTTTCGGCTACCAGGCAAAGACCTTGTCCAGGTCCTCGTCCTTCACCTGGAAGGTTACATTGTGCGGCGAGACAGGCTCGGTAGTGAAAAACCGCGGAAGCCGGTCCTGTGCTGAAGTAAAGCCCGCTCTGGCGTTGAAATCACGCTCCATCGTGAGCACCGTTTTGCCGAGATCGGTTACGCCGTCGGCTGTGAGGCTCAGGCCGTAGAAGCTGTTGAGCATGTCGAGCAGGGCCTGGAACGTATCGGGCTGATCCAGTATCGCAAAGGCGGTGAACAGGCACATCCCGGTTGAATCGATGGCCGCAGTTGCGATCTGGAGGTTCCTCGACAGCTCGACCTGGCCCTCGGGCTTAAGCGGGTTGACATCTCCGCCCACCTTGAGGACGTTCTGGGCGACCGCATAGCCGGCGGTGTGGTCGGCGCCCATCGGGCTCGTGGCATAGGTAACCCCGACGCCCTGTAC
>JBJKSM010000079.1:0-12653 GCA_046704045.1 Thermodesulfovibrionales bacterium
GACCGGGACGAGAATGGCCGCTACGATGACCCGCTTAGAATGCATTCGATCTCGCGCGGATGCCCCCGAACCGGCGGTCCCTTCCCTGGAAGTCCTGGATCGCGAGCATGAATTCGTCCTTGTCGAAATCGGGCCACAGGGTATCGGTGAAGTAGAGCTCGGCGTAGGCGGCCTGCCAGAGGAGGAAATTGCTCAACCTCCGCTCGCCGCTCGTCCTTATAATAAGGTCCGGAGGCGGCAATTCCGCCGTATCGAGGCAGGAATTGAACAGGCCCTCGCTCAGTTCGGATGGCTTCACGCCCGCAGCGATAATCTTTTCAACCGCCCTCAGTATCTCCTTGCGCCCGCTGTAGCTGAGCGCCGTGACAAGGATCATCCCCTTGTTGCCGGCGGTCTTTTTTTCGGTCTCCCCGACAAGGGCCTGAATATTTTCCGGAAGCCGCCGGGTCTCCCCGATCGCCCTGAAGACCACGCCCTTTTTCACAAGCTGCGTCAACTCATTCTTGAGGTAGATTTCAAGGAGCCTCATGAGCATCGACACTTCGGACTGCGGACGGCCCCAGTTTTCAGTCGAAAAGGTGTAGAGGGTCAGGCACTTTATGCCCAGCTCGATAGAGACCTCTATGATCTCCTTCGCCCTGCCTGCGCCGACCCGGTGTCCTTCGATCCTCGGAAGTCCCCTGGCCTGGGCCCATCGCCCGTTTCCGTCCATAATGATCCCGACATGTGATGGTATCTTTTCCGAAAACCGCACGTCCTACCTGCCCTTTACAACGTAAATGTACAGTGCCGACCCGATCGGGTTTTCGCCCTTGAGTATATTGCTGAACTTTATCCCCATCAGGGGTCTCGCCAGGACCGCTATCTTGTCGCCGACGAGCGAATAGTCGAGTACATTCCCGGTGATGCCGTCAATCAGGACGTCATCTTCCATCGCAAGGCCGTTCCACCAGTAGTCCCTGATGCGCGAACTCTTGTTTCCCAGGCCCTTTGCCATCCCGAAGAGAGGAACCCGCTGCACCGCCAGCACGTCGTTGCCCCGCGAGATCAGCCGGTCCTTCACAGACCACTCTCCGGCGTCACGGAACACCAGGGCAGACTGCTTTTTGAAGGTATTGTTGAATTCGCCCGTGGCCGAAGAGCTCCGCCACACCCTCGCACCTGTGTCGTCGTAGAGGTCCATAAACCCGTTGTCGTCATAGGCGAGGGTGAACTTCCGGTTCTCGGGACTCTCCATGAAAACGAAATCGTAGATGTTGACGCCCCGCGGAAGCTTTATCTTGTCGCCCAGTCCGAAGGTCCCTTTCCATGTGACATGATAGACGTCCCCGGAAAAACCGTCCGAGGCCGAATACGCCTGGGCTATCAGGCCGTTGCCTAATTTGCGGAGAAAATAGTTCCCCTCCCAGAGCTTCCTGAACCCGGAGCCGGTGAAGTCGTAAATATAGGAGACGACATCCCCGTTTTTCATGGACGTGACGACTATCTCGTCCTTCCTGTCCCCGTTCAGATCTGCCGCGTCGACCCATATATAGTCGTCGCTCGCGGAGCCTTTTATCTCCCACTGAAACTGGAGGTCGACTCCGTACTTGTAAATGCGGATGCTGTGCGTCGTTCCGAGGACTATCTCCTGGTGCCCGTCCCCGGCGATGTCCGCCATGGTCACGAATTGCTCGCCCAGGGGAAGATCGAACCTCATCAGCACCTCGGCAGCCTTCGGCGCAAAGAACTCCTGGCCGACCTTCGAGCCCTCCTCGAAATCGGAAGGCACCGCGATTTCCCTGTCGAGGAATTCCTTTCCGTCGGACACCCAGTAGAGCCTCTCCTTCAGGCGGGTCTCCTTCCCGGACTCCTTCGCGGTCAGGATGATCGCCGCCTCCGCGCCCTTTTCTTTCGCGGCCTCGAGCACCTTCGCGGCGTCGGAAGTTTCAAGGGCGGTGTCCACCATCTCGAACTTTCCCGACGCCTTCAGCTTCCTGTAATAGTCGTCGGCCAGGGACCAGCCCACGGTCTTGTCCTGGCAGAAGAGGAGCCTCACCCTTGTATCGGAGATCATTACCTTGTCCCCCTCCTTAGCCTCTCCCTCGACAATTTCGCCCGTTGCGGCGCCGGCCTGGACGTCCTTTATCTCGACCTTCCCTACCGTGGCTTCGAATTTCCCGATCAATTCCTTTGTCACGGGATGGTAGAAGGGCTCTCCTTCCCTCAGCACCTTCAGCCTCATGCCCGGCCTCGGCGCATCCTTTTCGCCGAACGACATCGTCACGGCCTTCCCTTCGACGTTCTTGACTGCACCTGCGACCGGATTGAAATATGTCACCGTCTCGGCGGCAAGTTTCGTTATCGGGTCATCTTCGCCATGCACGACCGAAACCATGACGAAGAATGCCAGCATCACGAACAGAATTCTTCTCACCTTTTTTCCTCCGAAAAACATAATGTAAATCCTATCTGCTTTCTGCCCTGCAGGTCCAGGTCCACCACAAATAAAAAGCATGTGCCCTGATACAGTCTCTCTATCCCCCGCTCGGACAGGGAGATCGTTTCCACTGGATAATACCACAGGTCGACACTTTCGTTAAACCCGCAGTCAATCGTCACGTTCGAATACGCCTCTTCAATCCTGAACTCCTTTATGCCCGGCCGCATGGCGGTGCTCCTGACAGGCGCCGTACCCTCGCCGGTCCTTACGGCGGCAAGCGGAGACCCGAGTAGCGAGATATTCATCTCCACCGCGAAGAGTCCCCGGAAAACTCCCTCCAGGACATACTCCGCCTTCAGTTGCCGCCCCCCCCTCACCCTCAGTTTCTTGCTTATCTTCATCGGGTTCGGCCCCGCCCTGCCGTCCCTTTGAAAGGAGAGGGAGATTTCTCTTCCCTTTACGGAATGATCCATGGCATACGTACCATCGACGAAATCCCCGAGTTCTTCATGGCGGGATTCCTTGAGGTCCTCCACCGTCGTCTGCTGCGGCAGGAACCGGTCGAGAAGCGATGTTCTGCGGTACCGGTCATAGACGAGATAATCGGAGAGTCCCTCCTCCCGTACAACGATCCGGTCATGGATCGTCCGGGTCGCATCGGAGCCGGACTCCGCGACGTCCGCTATCCTGGAGTGGTACGCCTCCGGTCTCCGCGACAGGACGTCAAGGATGTTCAGGCCGGGCCGGTAAAGGGAAAGCTCGGTCAGGCTGCCGCCCTTTTCAGTCGCCGCAAGGGTGATGCCTCCGGAACCGGCAACGACGTCATCGAATCCGTCACAGTCGAAATCGCCCCGTTCCACAAAGGGAAACGACTTAAGTACCTTCCCTGCCGCCTGTTCCGCGCCGAGCAGGTGGCGGTAAAGGGCCGACCTGAGATGCGGGAGATACAGGCCACCGAAGATGCCGTGCCAGTATGCGTCGTTGCACTGCCCCTTCCACAGCTCATGCAGCGCACCCGTCCCTTTTGCGGCATTGTGCTTTGCCGCCTTGTGTACCTTCCCGCTTATCATGAGCATTCTCTTGTGCAGGTGATTGGCCTCGGGATATTTAGCCATGAAGGCGCGCCATATGCTGCCCCTCAGCAGCCGCTTCCAGCTGTCGCCGAACGTAACGGCCATCTCCTTCCCGACGCGCTCGTATTCGAGCGCCGCCGGGGCGGGGAGCGCCCATTCGCCCATTTCCCTGTAAGAAGCGGTCGGCAGATACACCCTGCCCAGGGGAGGGAACGCGGAGTGATACTCGCCGAAGGTGGTCGTCGTCAGCCACCCGGAATTTTCCTCGATGGCCGAAAAAAAAGAATCAAGCCATCCGTCCTCATAGCAATGTTTGTACGTATTCGGCCATACCCCGAACTTCTCCCCGTCGTCCGCCATCGTCAGCAGCGGGTTGCCGCCCCGTGCGCCTATCTCCCTGAAATAGGAGAGCACTTCGTCGACGGACCTGAAGGGAATGAAGTATCTCAATTTTTCGCTCCCGGGGAAAACGGCGACCTTGTGCCCCTCATCTTCGGTCAGGTAGTAGCCGAGGAGATCGCCCTCCTCCAACCCGGTCAGGGTGAAATGGTAATCGTCTATGGGGAGATAACGCATCCCCGCGCCTGAAACGAACCTCGGCATCTGCGGCTCCCACACCCTTTCCGCAAGCCAGATGCCCCGGGGCCGGACGCCGAACTCCTTTGCGAGAAATTCGGAATACGCGTCCAGCTGGATGACGCGGTCCCTTTCGGGCAGCACAGAGAGGATCGGCTCGTAAAAGCCCCCGGAAAGTATTTCAGCCCTCTTCGTCCCGACGAGCGTCCTGATCATGTCGAGGGCCTCGGGGTGTTTTTCCTTCATCCACATCAGAAGGTGTCCTGAATAGTGGAGGACTACCTTCAGGCCGGGATGGGCGAACAGCGTCTCGAGAAACGGCAGATAGGACTTCCGGTAGCAATCTTCAAGCACGTCATCGAAATTGCCGACCGGCTGATGGTTATGAAATGCGAGGATGAGATAAAGTTTCGACACTTTTTATTGCCTGTTGCAAAACAACGTTCAGAGCAGCCTTTCTCCGGTCCGGCGGAAGGATAGTTGCCCGCAGGAAGCAACGTTCGGCGCCGGCCGGTCTTGTATCGCTTCTCCGGGGGTCCGCCGTGAGAACCGGATCGCTGTCGGTCACAAAACCCCCTGAGACTCCCGAACACCCCGCCAGACATACAATATACCACAAAAAAGGAAGAGGTTAAAAGCTGAGTACCGCGAAGCGCTGCCAGGCCGTTTCAATAGACATGAGAGCGCCATAAGTGATATTAAAGAAGGATGGATGAGGATATCGCCCCTGAAGTAGCGGAAAAGGAACTCGGGCTGGTCAGGGACGTTATCAAGACGATCACGAAAACGGCGAAGGCATTCAATGTTTATCCGAAGGACAATCCCATCTACCAGAAGTTCGTCACCGAACTCGCCGAGAAGTTCACCGCTTTTTTCGGGGAAAACGACGAAATCGCACTCGACGTGGAGCAGCATACCCTTCGCTATCGAGGCGGCGAGGTCTTCCGAAGCGAAGACCGGACGGACAATATAGCGCTGCTGCTCTTTGCCGACGGTATTCGTCAACTCAATTTCTACAAGGGGCTCACCTTCGATGAAATCACGGATTTCGTAGATATTCTGCGCGCCGCGCCCAAGGCCGGGATGAACGATGAAGACGATATCGTCACCCTCCTCTGGGAAAAAAACATCAGGAATATGGGGTACACTGCGGCTGAAGATACCGTAAACGACGATCTCGTCCTTGATGAGAACCTTTTCCTCGATGCGCCCGGAGACGAAAAGATAGCGGCTGCGCAGGACCGGCCCGTCGGCCCCGGAGGGCCGGCGCCGGCGGATCTTCCGGCCCTTGCTGCCGAGCCGCTCGCCGAGGCTGAAATAGCCGCGATGCGGGACGAAGTCCGGGCCCTTGACGAGGAGTACCTCCTGTCCGGGATCGCCGCCCTGTTTTTTGAACTGCTCGGATCGGACAGCTACGGCGACTGCTTCCCGGATATCGTCCAGAACCTCGGCAAGATCATTGACATAAGAATGAAGAAAAAAGATATCGGGGGGACGATCGGGATACTCGCGGGCCTCGGCAATCTCCGCGCGAAATACCGTTCCGCGGGCGAGATTGAGACGATCTCTGCCGCCACCCGCAGGGCCGGGCGCGCCGAAAACATCGGGACACTCTTCGAGGCGTCTTCAGACAACGAGGAAATCAGGAAGTACCTCAGCCTTCTCGACGGCAGCAGCATCCCCGGCATGGTGCAGGTATTGGGAGAACTCCGCGACAGGAAGCAGAGAAGACTTCTTTGCGAGGTCCTGGCCGAACTCGGCAGGAACGACATTGACGCCCTCGCGCAGGCTATAGACGACCCGCGATGGTATCTGGTCAGAAATATAGCAATGATCCTCGGAATGATAAGAGAACCGGGTTCCGTAAGGTATCTGGCCATGGCACTGAAACACCCCGACCTGAGGGTGAGGAGAGAGGCGGTGAGGGCGCTGGACGCCGTTCGCTCCGAGGAACCGAAGAGACTCTTCCTCTCCGCGATCGACGATCCCGACCCTTCGGTGAGGGCCGTGGCCCTCAGGGCACTCAGACGCTTCAGAGACCCGGAACTTTTCGAGGCGCTGAAAAAGGGCGCGTCCAGGGACGAACTGAGGAAGAAGCCCCTGGAAGAGAAGAAAATGGTCCTCGAAACGCTCGCGGTGCTCGGAGGTGAAAGCGCCTTCCCCCTGCTTTCGGAGCTCTTTCAAAAGAAGGGCATCATCGAAAAAGACGACACCACGGAAATCCGGGCCGCAGCCGCGTACGGCCTCGGACTTCTGGGCTCCCCCGGGGCGGCCGGCCTCCTTGAAAAGGAGACCGGTTCCAGAAAGAACCTCCTGAGAAACGCCTGCATCGAGGCGCTCAGGCTCGCACGGCACAATGGAAACAGCGGAAGATAAGATAGCGAAACACGGGAAATCCCTTATTACGAACCTCTTTATCCTCGTCAGGATAACGAAGATCTACGATTCCCTGAACGAGGCGATTCTCAATACGGCAAACAGGCTGCTTTCCGACCTCGACGCGATCATGGAGGACATCGGGGAAATATCGATCAAGATGATCGAGGGGTCATTCTACATCGAGGGGATACGGATAAAGGCCGGGGTGAGCGACATCGGAAACTTTACTTCACTCGGAGGGGAGCTGAGGAAAAGGGGAATAGGCGCCATTGATCTTGTTTCACCGGTTAGGGCCGACGATCTCATTCGTCTCGCATACGCAGTCAAGACGGAAGGCGACGCGGCGGAGGTGCAGGCGGAGCTCGAACGCGGGCATACGGGGAATATCCTTATCGGAGGGCCGGTCTCCCTTCAGGAAGAAGACATCGACCTGAAAGACAGCACGGCGATGGCAAAGCGGGCGTACCTGAAGGCTCTGGCCGCGATAAGGGAAACGGACGCGTCCATAAAGTCGGGCGCGCGCCTGAAGCTGAAGAGGATAAAAAGGGCGCTCCAGCTTGTAGTAGACTGCATCTCGACCGACGAGAGCCATATCCTGCTGCTGACAGGTCTCAGGAACGCAGAGGCCTATTACTATTGCCATCCCGTAAATGTGTCTGTCTTGTCATCGGCGCTCGGGAAAAGGATAGGACTGGACAGGGTGCATCTCAGGAATCTCGCACTGGCCGCTTTTTTCCACGATGCCGGAAAGGTGGAGATCCCCCTCAGCATCCTGAACAAAAATGGCGAATTCACGCCGGATGAAATGGAGCTTATCAGGAGACATCCCGTGGACGGGATCAAGGTGCTGTTGAGGTCCTTCGGCCTCAGCGAAACTTCGATACTGTCGATGCTGGTCTCGTTCGAACACCACATGCGACCGGACCTCTCCGGGTATCCCGGGACATCGTCCGCAAAAACACCGAACATATTCAGCCGTATCGTGAGTATTGCCGATGATTACGACAGCATGGTCTCGGGGCTCGTATACGAAAGGAAGAGACGTTCGCCTGCGGAGGCCCTTTCCATCATGAACAGCGGAAAGGGGAAACTCTATGATCCCGTTTTGCTTAAGGCGTTCTCAAACATCTTCGCGTGACCCGGCTCAAAGAATGACCAGGTTGTCGCGGTGGATCGCTTCGTCCGAGTACTTGTAACAGAGGACTTTTTCTATTTCGACCGTCTTTTTTCCCATGATTTTTCTCAGGTCCGACGCGGAATAGTTCGACAGGCCCTTTGCGATGCGCCTGCCCGCCGCGTCGACGCAATATACAGGATCTCCCACATCGAAATCGCCCTCCACCGCAACAATGCCTGTGGGCAGAAGGCTCCTCCCCATGCCGGTAATCGCATTGACGGCGCCGTCGTCGATGACGACCTGTCCCCTGGGCCGGGTATTGTATGCTATCCATCCCTTCCTGTGGGACAGCCTGTTGCGGGCGGGTTTAAAAAAAGTGCCGGGATTCCCGCCCGCTATAACGGCGTTCATGAGACCTTTCTTTTTCCCGCTGACGATATGGACCGCGATGCCGTGGGAAACCGCCCTGCCGGCCGCCGTCACCTTCGAGACCATTCCTCCCGTCCCGACACCGCTGCCGGCCCCGCCCGCGCATTTCTCGACGGCGGGCGTGACCTCTTCCACGCAGTGGATCAACCGCGCGTCCCTGTGAAAACGCGGGTCTTCGCTGTAGAGCCCATCCACGTCGGAGAGGATTATAAGCCTCTCCGCCTCCACAAGGATCGCAACGAGTGCCGCGAGATTGTCGTTGTCCCCGAACTTTATCTCGTCTGTGGCAACCGTATCGTTCTCGTTCACAACGGGGACCACCCCGTACTGCAGCAGCGCCAGAAGCGTGTTCTTCGAGTTTATGTACCTTTTCCGGTCGGAAAAGTCGTCGCCTGTAAGCAGCACCTGCGCGACCTTAACCGCGTGCTCTCCGAAGCTCCGCTCATAGGCCCACATCAGGCTGCTCTGGCCCACCGCGGCGGCGGCCTGTTTGAGCCTGATATCCTTCGGCTTAGTTTTCAGCCCGAGTTTCCTCATGCCGGCGGCCACCGCCCCGGAAGAGACGACGATCGTCTCGTAGCCGCTCTTTCTGATTTCGGAGACATCCCCTGCTATGGAAGATATACGACTCATGTCGAGTCCCTCTTTCGCATCCGCCAGGATGTTGCTCCCGATCTTTATCACCAGCCGCTTCATCGTCGTCCCTCGGCGCTCTCCGTCATTCAAAAATTATACATCACCCCGGTTTTCGCTGTCATTAAAGGGGATTTGCCCGCGCAGGCCGCAGGTGTTTCCGAACAGGGGGAAAGATAAGAAAGAAAAAGGGCGGACTCAAGGTCCGCCCTTTTTCACGCGCAGCATTTCCTGCTGCAGCAGCGCAGTTCCGCACACTTTATTGTCAGTGCTCGACATCGACCGGGCCCAAGGCGGAAAGGAGCGCTTTTTCTTCCCCCAGTGTCCGCGGATTCATCTTCCAGGTGTAATCAACAGCCTTCGAGAAACGTCTTCAGGCAACAGCTCCTCGACGGGTGCCTCAGCTTGCGGATCGCCTTTACTTCGATCTGTCTGATCCTCTCCCTTGTGACATCGAATTCCTGGCCGAGCTCCTCGAGCGTCCGGGTCTGGTCCTCTCCTATGCCGAACCGCCTCCTCAGGATCTTCTCCTCTTTAGGGTTGAGCGTACAGAGGATCGCCTCGATCTGCTTTTTGAGATCGGCGCTGACCGCCCTTTCGAGCGGCGAAGGTGTCGATTTGTCCTCGATAAGGTCCCCGAGATGGCTGTCCTCCTCTTCTCCTATAGGCGTCTCGAGGGAAACGGGCTCCTTGGAAATCTTAAGGATGGTCTTCACCTTCGCAACGGGCATCTTGAGCCTGGCAGCGATATCCTCGGCCAACGGCTCGTACCCGAGTTCCTGTACAAGCTCCCGTGTCGCCTTCGAAACACGCGCGATGACCTCTCCCATGTGGACCGGGATCCTGATAGTTCTCGACTGATCGGTGAGCGCCCTCGTGATCGTCTGCCTCACCCACCACGTAGCGTAGGTGCTGAACTTGTATCCCCTCTGGTATTCGAATTTTTCCACGGCCCTCATCAGGCCGATATTGCCCTCCTGGATGAGATCGGGAAAGCTGAGCCCTTTGCCGACATAGCGCTTCGCAATGCTGATCACGAGCCTCAGATTCGCCTCGACCATCGCCTGCTTGGCATCCTCTATCTCCTGCCTCGCCGCCGCAAAGACTCTCAATGCGTCCTTCATCCCGTCGTATGGAATTCCGATCGACTGCTCGTACTGTCTTGTCCTCTGCCTGCACTCGCGGTAGATCCTGATCAGGGGTTCGATGTTCTTCATTTTCCTGGCGCTCAGGGTGCGCGGGATCTTCCCGCCGCTGCCGGCGATATCATACCCGGCCGCCTTCAGTCTCCTGCCGACGGAATTCATCTCCCTGGCGGTCTCCTCTATCCGTCTGACGGCGGCCTCCAGCTCTCCATGGCAGTCATACATTATCGATTCCTTCAGTCTCAGATTTCCTACAAGATCAAGGGCTCTTGCCCTGGTATCGGCGGGGGACTTGGCATTCTTCCTGCCGCGGCCTGAGGCGGCTGTCGCCGCTTTGTTTCCGTTGCGCCCCGGTCCGGGCCTGCCATGGAATTCCTTTATCTGGTCGATCAGGAGAAAGAACCTCTTCGTCTCATCCATCACCGCCTCGTCGGAATCGCCGGACCCCTGTATCAGATCGCTCAATTCCATGTCTCCGCTCTTTACGAGATTGGCGATACCTACGAGCTTCTCAACTGCAAAGGGGGCCGAAAAGACAACCTTCATCGCCTTCTCTCTTCCTCTCTCGATCCTTTTTGCCGTCTCGATCTCTCCCTCTCGCGTCAGAAGAGGAATGCTTCCCATCTCCTTAAGGTACATCTTCAGGGGCTCGTAATCGCTGTCGACAAAGCTGACGCTTTTTTCCTCCTGAAGCCCGTCTTCTTCCGCGTCCTCACCGTCATCTCCGAAGTCGTCCCGCTTGTCCGACACCCGATGTTCCAGAAAATCGATGTCCTCCCTTTCCACGTACTCGTCAGAATAATCCAGAACGTCAAGCATCTTGCTCATATAAAACCCCCTTCTTAGGATATCCTTGCTTCCCGGCAATGCACCGATTCAAGCGTCGAATGGCTTAATCATAGATGATGGGAATGGGGAAAAAATATCGGGTTACGTCTGTTTTTTTTGTAAGAATTTGCGTCTGCCGGCTGTAAGTATTTGTCCTACATACTCCCTCTGCCTATTTTGATATAATGAAATTATCTTTACCCCGCTTCGGGAACATACAAAGCCCACGGCTTTCTCAGGAGGACAGGATGAACGCAACCGAGATCAGGCCCGGCCTTTACTGGGTCGGTGCAATAGACTGGGCGGTGAGGGACTTTCACGGTTACGTCACGCCCAACGGCACGACATACAACAACTACCTGGCGATGGACGAGCATATAACCCTCTTCGACACCGTAAAGCACGATTTTGCGGAGGTGACGATAGCCAACATACGTGAGATTACCGCTCCGTCGAAGATCGAAAACATCGTGATAAACCATATCGAAAACGACCACGCCACGAGCCTCGACAAGATCATGAGCCTCGCCCCGGACGCCACGATTTATATGACCGGGAAGGGCAGGAAGGGGCTTGAAAGGTTCTTCGACACGTCTTCCTGGAAGATAAAGACGGTGAAGACGGGAGACACGCTCAACATCGGCAAGAAGAATCTCCTCTTTATAGAGACGCCGATGCTCCACTGGCCGGATTCGATGATGACCTATATCAGGGAAGACAGGGTGCTCATCAGCCAGGACGGTTTCGGCCAGCATATCGCCACGGCGTCCCGTTTCGACGACGAATTCGTGGAATGCGCATCCATTTCCGAGCTCGAAGACGCGGTGGTCGATTATTATGCGAACATACTGATGCCCTTCGGCAGCATCATAAAGGCCAAGATCGCCGAGATGGAGAAGCTCGGCCTCGACGTGGCGATGATAGCCCCGGACCACGGCATTATCTGGCGCAGGGACCCGGGAAAGGTTATGAATATGTATCGGAACATGGCGGACGGCTCGGCCGGGCTCAGGATCACCGTCATTTACGATACGATGTGGCAGAGCACCGAGATGATGACCCTCCCCATCATGTGCGGCATCAGGGATGAGGGCGTTGACTGCAAGATCGTAAAACTAAGGGCAACCCCGATGAGCGTAGCGATAAAGGAGTTCTGGAAGGCAAGAGGCGTTCTGGTCGGCGGGCCGACGCTGAACAACAAGATGTATCCCTCTGTGGCGGATTTTCTCCATCACCTCGCGGGGCTCCGTCCCAGGAACAGGATCGCAGGCGCCTTCGGCAGCTACGGGTGGGGAGGCGGTGCGGTAAAAGAGGCGAACGAGGCACTGAAGGGCATGAAACTCGAAGTCGTCGAACCCGGCGTCGAGGTACTCTACAGGCCTTCCCCGGACGACGAAAAGAGATGTTACGAGTTCGGCAGGGAATTCGCGAAAAAGGTAAAAGAATACCACCGTCAGTTCCAGCCATGACGCGCCGGAAGACTGTCGCGGGAGCGGGAAGATGCGGGTGATAGCCTTTCTCGGGAGCCCGAGAAAAAACGGCAACACCGAACTGCTGCTGAATGAAGCGATAAAGGGGGTCGGGGTATCCGGCTCCGGGGTGAAGACGTTCAACCTCAACCTGATGAACATAAGACCATGCCAGGACTGCGGCGGATGCGAACAGACCGGTCAATGCATCATCGAAGACGACATGGCGGCCATAGCTGCGGAGATACGCGCAGCCGACAGGATCATACTCGCATCCCCGATATTTTTCTTCGGCCTAAGCGCCCAGACAAAGACGATGGTAGACCGCTGTCAGAGCTTCTGGTGTGAAAAATACCTGCTGAAGAGGTCAATACCGGAAGGGGAATTCGGCCGAAAGGGGCTTCTCCTGCTTGTCGGGGGAATGAAAAAACAGGTGGGCATCGATTGCGGGAATGCCACCGCCACGGCCTTTTTCCGTACGGTAAGCGTCAGGGAGCATAAAGTGCTCGGCTACCTGGGGGTCGACGCAAAAGGCGCTGTCGAGCAACACCCGACCGCCCTGATGGATGCCTTCGAAGCAGG
>JBJKSM010000080.1:0-2767 GCA_046704045.1 Thermodesulfovibrionales bacterium
GTGTACAACCCGCGGGCATTTATCGAACGAAAACATGAGTTTCTGCCGACGCTCGTGAAGCGCGGCGCCACCATAGGCGCAAACGCCACAATCGTCTGCGGCACGACTTTGGGCCGATACTCGCTGATCGGGGCCGGAGCGGTTGTCAAGACAGACGTCCCCGATTACGCAATCGTCGCCGGGGTGCCGGCAAGGCAGACCGGCTGGGCATGTAGATGCGGTAAGCCCCTGAAATTCACCAGGCAGCGGGCAGCTTGCAGCGGGTGCGGCAATGAGTATACCCTGAAAAACAATATATTCACCGTCATTAAAGAGGAAAAAAACGGATGATACAGATTCCGATGCTGGACTTGCAGCTCGAATATCGGCATATGAAGGAAGATATCGACGCCGCGATAAGGAAGTGCCTCGAACATCAGAAGTGGATAATGGGTCCGGAGGTAAAGGAGCTTGAGGGCAGGATAGCCGGGTATCTCGGAGTCCGGAATTGCATAGGCGCATCATCCGGTACCGAGGCGCTGCTGCTCTCCCTCCGGGCGCTGGCGATCAGGCGAACGGGAAAAGAATATTTTGAAAAGAGCGACGAGATTATTACCACACCCTTCACCTTTACGGCAACCGGCGACGCGATCATCAGGTCCGGAGCAACACCCGTCTTTGTGGACATAGATCCCAAAACGTACAATATCGATCCGGCGAAAATCAGGGAATATATCGAGTCCTCCTCCGGATCTCGTGTAGTCGGCATCATCCCGGTCCACCTTTACGGACAGGCGTGCAATATGGACAGCATTATGGATATCGCCAAAGCGCGCAGCCTGTTCGTACTCGAGGACGTAGCACAGGCATTCGGAGGCAAATGGAAGGCCGCGAGACTCGGGTCAATCGGTACAGCCGGGGCGTTCAGCTTCTTCCCCTCCAAAAATCTGGGCGGATTCGGGGATGGTGGGATGGTCTCTACTGACGACGATGACATCGCCGAGATTGTGCGGATGCTCCTCAAACACGGCGGAAAAGACAAATACAACGTCGATCATGTCGGCTACAATGCGAGACTCGACACACTTCAGGCCGCGATCATCCTTGCAAAGCTGAAGTATATCGACGAGTTCAACGAACGCAGGAGAAAGATCGCCGGTCTTTACAATAAAGAACTTGTCGGTATTAAGGGGTTGACGCGCCCCCTTGCTCATGAGAATGACGGCATCTACCATGTGTATCATCAATATACCCTGAGGGTGAAAAGCCGGGACGAGACGCAGGCCCTTCTCAAGGACAAGGGCGTGTCCACCATGGTGTATTATCCTTACCCGCTTCATAAAATGAGGGTCTTCGCAGAGGGCAGGAGCAAGTCGTCCGGACCCCGTGGCATGGCAGAGGAAGCAAGCCTGTCGGTCTTCAGCCTCCCCATAGAGCCTCTTATGGCACTTGATAACGTAATGGCAATTATTGAAGCGGTAAGAGCATGCTGTGGATAAACCTTCGGTCGTAGCGGAAATGCCCGCACAGGTCAGTTGGAATTCAGTTTATGCAGCAGAGCGCCGACGTATCTGTTCAAGGGGTTGGACCTCCTCAGGAAAGGGATAACAGGCTTCCTCCTTGATCCGAGCCTCTTCACTTCCCAGAGAAGATCAGGGTCTTCGCGATCGGCATCGAGCCCTTTCCTGAACGCCTCCGTGGCCTCCTTCTTGTTTCCCGCGGCAAGGCAGGCCCTCCCGAGATTGAGATAAAAGACCGGATAGAAGGCAGCCTGGCCGAACGGGATTTCTTCGTTTAGGATTTCAATCGCGTCCCTGCAGATTTCCATCCCGCGGTCATGGTTCTTGTTCACGATCGCCTCAAGGCAGCCGTAATACGAAAGCAGGAAGGGGTTGAAGGGGTGTTCGGCCAAAGCGTCGTGCAGTGTCCTGAGCGCCTCCTTCTGATTACCTTCTTTGAGGAGGCATTTCACATCATCGAGGTAGGAAGCCGGAATCTTGCGCTCCCTCGGTCCCGTCTCTTTGAGCCTCTTAATGGCGGCAAGGTGCTGCCGGTTCATAAGATCCATAAGCTTTGTCTGCATGCCGGGATCACCCGCGAGGTCGCTGTAATCGATTTTTCCGGAAGAGATTACCTCACCGTCTTTAAGCACGGTGGTGATGATCATCGGCTTCCTCGGCCCGAGTTTTTCGGTCTGGACGTGGTATCTCACGCCCTCGACAATGATGTCCGAGGTAAAATCGGAAGATCTTGCGGAGGTGATCCTGACAGCCCTCTTGTCCGGATTCACTTCGCACAACTGGCAATACCGGGTGCCCGCCAGTGAACAGGAGCAGCTTACCCGTCCGGCAGCCTCTTCTCTGCCGCTCCTTATTTCTCTGTCTCCTCGTTCGCCTGCCATATCTTACCATTATGCCAGCAAAACCGGATCCCCGCAAGTCCTTCCCGACGCCAACGCAATACAATCGACAACCCGAAAGGCGTTTGCACACCTCCCGAATAAACGCACAGGACACAAAACTTACCTGCCGGGCGATGATCCGCCCGCCTCCGCGGTTTCCCCGGGATGTCCCCAAATAAGGCCGTATGAATCATATCCGGTCATGCATCCCGCCAGGTAGTCCGCGTCTCTTAACCCGGCCTGGATCATTGCCTGATAACATTTTCCCCATACCCGCGACGGCTTATTCGTAAGAAATACCTTCGCTATCTCCCGCCCTTTTTTGAAGCCGAGCTGCCTGAGGAGACTGCGGACTCGCCGATTCTCTCTTTTCGGCCTCATTTTTCT
>JBJKSM010000081.1:0-21687 GCA_046704045.1 Thermodesulfovibrionales bacterium
TAAAATACCGACAATAAAATTACAAAAATTGTCGGTTAGTTACTATGGAGGGTGGGCAACCTATCCAGGATTCATCAGGCTTCTTGGGACTACCCCCGACGCCCCGAATTTACTGTCTGAATTACAGACAGAACGTGTTTTTTTCCCCGCCGTAAGGTAAAGTACAGCTGTTGCAGGACGCTGTTTCAAGGCGTCCGGGCAAGCCGGTCATGAACGAAAACGATGAAATGCTTGAGATAGTCGACAGCAACGGCAACGTCACCGGACGAGCGACCCGGAGCGAAGTGCACGGAAACCCCTCCATGATCCACCGCGTTGTCCACGTTCTCGTCTTCGACAGCCGGGGACGACTGCTCCTGCAGAAAAGGGCGCTCACAAAGGACGTAGCACCCGGCAGGTGGGACACGTCCGTGGGGGGGCATGTCAGTCCCGGCGAAGAAATACGGGAAGCAGCATTGAGGGAGGCGGAGGAGGAGCTCGGCATAACCGGACTGCAACTGCGTTACCTCTACCGCTACCTGTTTTCGGACCATGTCGAGTCGGAACTTGTGAGCACTTTTTCCTGCGTCTATGAAGGAGACATGCGTTTCAACCGCGCGGAGATCGATGAGGTCAGGTATTGGACGATCGATGAGATAAAACAGGGCCTCGAAAAGGGTCTTTTCAGCAACCACTTCGAAAAAGAAATAAAAAAATACCTCGCAATAAAAGGTTAGACTCCCCTCGCGTCGGGCCCGAAGATATATTTATGGATCTGGATATTGAGCCTGACGCGGAGCCTGTCAGCGGTTATCCACTTCGCAAGCGCCGAGGGTTCGAGCATTGCGGCAACAGGAGAAAAAAGTATCGTATGTTTCCCCCACAGCTGCCTTGCATGGATAAACTCCTTCGCCCAGTCATAGTCGTCCCTTCCGCAGAGAACGAACTTGATTTCATCAGAGGGCTTCAGACAATCGAGGTTGGCGAAGTCCATTTTTCCGCTTTCCCCGCTTCCCGGGGTCTTGACGTCAAGGATAATCGTCGCCCGCCCCTCAATGTCCCTGATGCTGAGAGAGCCGTTCGTCTCGACGAGAACATCGAGTCCCTTCTCCCTGAGACCCTTGACCAGCGGAAGTGTTTCTTCCTGTAACAGAGGTTCGCCGCCGGTAACTTCCACCAGTCCGACTCCGGCAGCGCCTGCCAGGTCGATAATTTCTTCAACCGGCATCTCGATCCCCTCAGCGTAAGAGTAGCGGGTATCGCAGTATATGCACCTCAGGTTGCATCCCGTGAGCCGTACGAACGTGCACGGCCGCCCGGCATGGCTCGATTCCCCCTGGATACTCGTGAATATTTCGCAAACCTTCATGTCGCCCTTTTTTACTTTAACCGAAGGCTGCGCAAATTGTCACACCCGGGCTGAGGAGGCCGGGATCTTTCACAATAAAAAAAGAGAGGCCTTTCGGCTTCTCCTCTTATACAACACGCCAAATCCAGCGTGGAATACGTCACCCTTTTCCCGCCAGTTTTCCCTTCTCTTCCACATATGCCTGCCTTCCGGCTGCAACCGCCGCAGTCACCATGGTCTTCCTTCCCCGGACGTACTTTCTTCCTCTTTCCGCAATGTTGATGACCTTTACCCTTCCCGCCGCAGCATAATCCCGCACCTTTTCTTTTGCGTCACCTGTAAGTCTGCCGATTCTCTGCCTCATTTCCCTGCCGGACCCGGGAGCTGCCAGCAGCGCCACACCCGCGCCTACAAGCCCCCCCACAAACAGTGCAGCCATAGGTTCCTTTTTCATTACCCTTCTCGCTGTCATGGCTCATACCTCCTTTCTTTGATACATACATATATCCTGTCTAACTATATTGCGAGCTGCGCATACAAGCAACTCGCAGAGACATCCGCAAACGGTGAATTCGGCGGGCATCCGGCTGAAAAGAGGCGAGCCCGGCTTTTTTTGGTTTATTTTTCCTTTAAGCGCCCTATCCTGCACACCGACCCAGGGCTCCCGGGAAAAGTGAACGACCGGTGTTCCATGAAAGCCGGGGCGTCCCGCAGTCCGGTGGCCCGGTCATGTTTCCGGATTGCCGGCAGTTCCCCCCGTCATCGTGAGATATCCGGAAAACATGATCAGTGCCCCTCCGAAAGTGGAATACCATCCAGGCATCTCATGCAGAAAGAATATGCCAAGGAGTATGGCGCTTACAGGCTCCACGTAGCCGAGCACCGCGGCCCTGTTTGCTGCGACTTCCTTGAGCCCCCTGTAATAGAGGACCGGGGCCGCCGTTGAAAGCAGTATCCCCATGACCAGGTAATATGCAAGTCCTGCAAAAGGCGTCTCCCTGACAAAGGGCGCAAGCGCGGCTGCGACAACGACGTTCTGGACAAATGTGAGCAGCGCGGGGCCGAAATCCCTGGCCAGAAACCTCCCGAGAATGATGACCGCCGCATATGCGAATCCGGAAACGAGACCTGCGGCAAGCCCGGCCGTATCCTTGTCTCCGGGGGTGAAGCCGTTCAACATGAGATAGAGACCGACGGAGGCCGTCACGATCGCAGCCACGGCCCTCTTCGTGATCTTCTCTCCCAGAAAAGCCGGGGCTACAAAGGCAACGATCACGGGGGCGGTATAATGCGTAAGCACGGCATTTGCGATCGACGTATGCTTCAAGGCGAAATAGTACGAGAACGTATTAATGAGGCCGAACACGCCGAGCACCAGGGGCAACCGGAGCATACTGCTCCCCCCCGGTGTATTCCGGTCCTTCTTTCGCAGCAGGGCGGGCCCAAGAACGAACAGGGAGACGACGCAGGAATAAAATATGAGGACATGCACCGGAAGGCCCGAGCGCCTTATGATAAGGCCCGAGGAACTCCAGAGAAAGAGCGCAAGAAGGATGCTGATCAAGACGGCAGGTACGGCGCGTCTTGCAGCGCAAAGTCAACCGCCGGCGGGGTGCTTCCCCCCGGGGCGCCGATTTCATGGCCGTCTGCGGCCGGGCCGGGCAATGTCAAATCCTCCTTGTTCTGCCAACGTTCACATGGAATTTTACGTAATCGCATGGCAGCATATCAAGATTCCCGGGATACCGGAGGGAAGCCCCCCTGCTGTGGCAAGAGCTGTGCCATAATAGAGGCATGAAGAAAATGGTGGTCGGTATCGGTTATTACAAATGCGAACAGTGGCAGAGGCTCCGCGACACGGCTGTCGATTCGGATATCCTCGAACCTGCCTATGACGAATGGCTCGAGGTGCTGGATTCCTCGATAGAGAAGATACGGGCCCACGGGCTCGAACCCGAGCTGGTGGAAGTCGACGTGGAAGACCTCCTTGCCTTCTGCAAAAAAGAGGGACTGCAGAACACGGGGGCAACGAGAGCCAGGTTTATCGTGGAAAGGGCCGGGGAAAACTCCCCGGGAAAGCGCTGAGCCTGTTGTAGGGTTCCTGGCGTCATGCCCCGCAGCACTTCTTGTATTTCTTTCTGCTGCCGCAGGGACAGGGCTCATTGCGGCCGATCTTCGGGGCCTCCCTGACAACCGGCTTCTGTGCAACGATCTCCCCGTTTTCAAGAAACCACCTCCCGTCCACTTTCCTGAACACGGAAAGCTCGCGGTGCTCTCTCTTCACGCCGTCCTGAAGGAAGGTGGCGATGAACTCGATCCTGCCCTCTTCGTCTTCCGGCCCTCCGGCCTCCGCCTTGATGATCTCGAACTTCTGCCATTCCGCCGCCTCGGCCCATTGTCTGGTGCTTTTGGGATCAAAGTCGCTTCTCTGGTCAGGATGAAGGGATTCAAGCAGGTACTCTATTTCAGCCTTTGCATAAGCGCTGTAGCGCGACCGCATGAGCTGCTCCGCCGTTTCGGCCGCGCGGGCGCCTTTGATCACCGGCTCACAGCATTCCGAATATGACAACACTGAACCGCAGGGACATTTCTCCATTACTCCACTCCTTTCACTGCGGGAAGGGACCCCGCTGCGTTTTCCTCCATGCCTGCCGCAAGCACACTGCCGACGGTATCGCTGAATGCTCATTATACAACAGGCGGGCCGCGAATTCACAGGAGCGCACTGCCTCCGTGTGCTCGGCGGCCGGATTTTCCTTCATCTTGTACAGGCCCTCTCAATCTATGGCAAAGCCGCCGCGCGATGTATAATGAAGTATGTTCGGCGCGATAGCTGGCGATGTCATCGGCTCTGTCTTCGAATGGAACAATGTCAAAACAACCGACTTCGAACTCTTCAGTCGGGGTTCGAGATTCACCGATGATACTGTGCTCACTGTGGCGGTCGCCGACTGCATCCTGTACCGCAGCGACTACGCAAAAACACTGCGGATGTACGGCAGGAGATATCCCCACGCCGGATACGGAAAGATGTTCAGAAAATGGCTCTTCTCGGATACGCCGCTCCCTTACAACAGCTTCGGCAACGGCTCGGCGATGCGCGCCAGCCCTGTGGGATTCGCCTTTCCAACGCTCGAAGAGGTGCTTGCAGAGGCAAAGAGGAGCGCGGAAGTGACTCACAACCATCCCGACGGTATCAATGGGGCAAAAGCGGTGGCGGCTGCGGTCTTCCTTGCAAGGCAGGGGAAAGGCAAGAAGGCGATACAGGACTTCATCGAAGAGCACTTCATGTATGACCTGCACGTTTCGCTCGACGAAATCCGCCCCGAATACCGGTTCGATCCCACCTGCAAGGGTTCGGTCCCGCAGGCGATTGTAGCCTTTCTCGAATCGGAAGATTATGAGGACGCCGTCAGAAAGGCGATATCCATAGGCGGCGACAGCGACACGATCGCCTGTATCACGGGGGGCATCGCACAGGCGTTTTACGGAAAAATCCCGGGGCACATCTTCACAAAGGTCAGGGACCTGTTGCCCCCGGACCTCCTGCGGGTCGTGGCCGAATTCGATATCCGGTATGCCGTGCCCTTCTGATCTGGAGGCAGCCTTTCAAAAATGTTCTTCCCCGGCCTTTTTTCTTTTTTGTCTTCTTTTCGATCCGGGTTCCCAGGCGCTCGTCCTCCAGTTGTCGACCCTCCCGGATGCAGGAAACCACGGTGGGACGGCAAGCCGCAGATAGAGAGACAGCGAATAAATATATGGCTCGTACAGGTTCCGCAGCTCAACAAGCTGCCGGTCGCTTTCTTCTCCCTGGCGAAGCGCTATCCCAGCCCCTGTGATGATCGCCTGCAGTTGCGCAAGGTCGGCAGCGGCGAGACGGTCCTTCTTCATCTGCAGCGGGGGCCGGTTCAGGACAAGGGAAAGGTCCACTATGGCATGGCGCGCAATCGCAAAGGTAAGCTGAGCCTGCCGCACGCAGGCGCCTTCCATGCTGCTTACGACCACGGCGCAGGTGTCGAGTATGGCTGTCAGCGCCCCGAGCCACGACTGGTTGTCGTGCTGCGACCTGAAATAGGCGAGTACGGGATAGGAGAGGTGACTTTCGAGCAGCTCGGCTGCCCAGCGCTCCCAGTCGCCGAGGTATTGAAGAAGCGCCTCGGTGTTACTGCCGCGGCATTGCCTGACCAGCATTTCAGCGGCGGTAGGCGGCGAGCCGGCGCGCGCATCCAGGAGGGATATGTTCACCTCGCGTCTCGAAAAAGACTGGTTCATCGCCGGGAGATAGCCGATCACAAGGGCAAGCAATCCAAGGCCGAGTCCCGATTCGATCACGGTAAGCGCCCTTGCGCATACCGTGACGGGTGTGACGTCCCCCAGCCCGAGGGTGAAGAAGGTGGTGCCGCTCATATAGAGGTAGGTGAGAAATCCCGGCGTCTGCTCCGGAGCGCGCAGAGGAAACCCCGCGGCCCAGCCCACAAACGCAAAACCGAATATTACGCCCGCAGCCCAGACGGTCAGAAGGAAGATCAGCGACATCGGGCCGTAGTAGCTCAGATAGGTCTCCTGTCGTCTGCCTTGCCCGGTCTTCCGGACTATGGCGGACCATATCATCCATGTATAGCGGTAAAAAAGACGGGTAAGGCGGAATTTCCTGGTCACGCGCCGCGGGAGAACGACCGTTTCGAAGGCGTCCCAGAGAACCAGCAGAATCAGGGCTGCGCCGGGAAGGACGAACAGGGGTCTCACCTTAACCTCCACGGGCCGCTCGGCTTGCGGCCGCATCTCATGATAAAAAAAGCATAGCATAAAAACGGCGAAAAGCCATCAGCGCCTGTCCGGGCAACGCAATTTGCCTCAGGCTGTGAAAAAACCTTATACTTGAGCGTGGGGGCATGCCTCCTCTTCACTCGCGCATATGAACGTCCTCGGAAAAAAGTTAATCGCAATGATAGAAAGGGAAGGCCCGATTCCCTTCGACCGCTTCATGGAAATCGCGCTCTACGAGCCTCAGGACGGCTACTACGCCTCGGACGGCGCCGGGATCGGCAGGGAGGGCGACTTCTTTACGAGTTCCCATCTGCACCCCGCCTTCGGACGGACGATAGCCCGGCAGATAGAAGAGATGTGGGAGCTCATTGGAAGGCCCCGGGACTTCGTCATGGTGGAGATGGGACCCGGAGAGGGATACGCGTCGAAGGATGTGCTCGGCTATCTCAGGGAGCGTGAATGCTGCAGCTCAATCCATTACAGGATCGTGGAACGCAATGCCGCTATGAGGGAGCGGCAGGAACGCCGCCTTGCCGAATTCTCCGACAGGGTTTCGTGGTTCACATCCCTCCGAGAGATGGAAGGCTTCAGGGGCTGTCTGTTTTCGAATGAACTGCTCGATGCGTTCCCTGTCCATGTCGTACTGATGGATAACGTCTTAAGGGAGATCTATGTGACCGCAAAGGCCGGCCTCCTCGCGGAGGAAGCCGGCCCCCTCAGTACCGGCGACATTGTCGAATATTTTCGGCAAATGAATACGCGTCTCGAAAAAGGTTACCGCACCGAGGTGAACCTCGGGATACGCGACTGGCTTCAGGATGTTGTCGCAGTGCTTGCGGAAGGGTTTGTCCTTACGATCGATTACGGCTACACCGCGCGGGAATATTACAGCGAAGACAGGGACAGGGGAACGCTCGTCTGCTACCACAAACATCAACTGATCGAGGACCCTTTTCTCAACGTCGGAGAACAGGACATCACGGCACACGTGAATTTTTCTTCCCTGAAAATGTGGGGCGGGCAGCTGGGTCTTCAGACCGTCGGGTTTACGGGCCAGGGCGCATTTCTCATATCCCTCGGCATAGAAGAGGAGATCCGGGACCTCGACCCGAATTCCCGCGATTTCCCTTTCGAGCTCGCACGGATAAAGAGACTTTTCCTGCCCCAGGGCCTCGGAGAATCGCATATGGTAATGGCCCAATACAAAGGGAGCGGCATGCCCTCGCTGAAGGGCTTTACCCTTAGAAACAGGGTCAGGTACCTCTGAGGCGCCGCAGGTATTCGACGCTCCGCAGGACAGCCTCCGGGGTGTGGGCCTCCAGGGTGTAGACGCAATCTTTATTCTGCAGCAGCGCGAAGAAACTGCCGAAATCAAACACACCTTCTCCCATTGCGAGATGCTGATCCGCCTGTTTGTTGTTGTCGTGGAGGTGAAGTTCGACAATATGCGGGTTCAGGGCATCCATCCACTCCTCCAGCGGCACCCTTGAAAACAGGTTGAAATGACCCGTGTCGAAGCAGACCCCGAAATTCTCAGAAGCCATAGCTTCCATCAAAAGCCCCAGGTTAGAAGGTTCGTCCTCGAAGATATTTTCTATCGCGACCCTGACCCCGATGCCTGCGGCCCTTTCATTGAGCGGCCTCCACGTCTCCAGGCTCTTTTCAAGCCACAGATCGACCTTCAGGGCATATTTCCACTTTTCATATCCCGAATGAAAGACGATCGCCTCCGGTCTCAGTACCTCCGCGACATCGAGGACCCGGGAAAAACGCTCAACCGTCGCTGCCCGCACCTTCGAATCCACCGCTCCCGGAGAAAGGTCCATGAATGGTGCATGGACCGAAAGGGAGGCATCGGGGCCAAGTTTGTCCTTCGCTGCACGCACTTCGTCCGGGGTAACGGCGTCGAGGACATCAGAGCCGAAATAGATTTCGAGATCCAGCTCTTTCTTCCTGATAAAATCGAAGTACTCGGGGATCCGCTGAAAGGGGATATGGACGTGCGGCGCGGCCACTATTTCGAGGCCGGGGCCGCTTTAGTCTCCGGTTTCGTTTCCGCCTTCTTCCCGTCATTATTCGCGCTCCCGTCAGACGTCTTTTTCGGGGCAGGTTCAGGCGAAGGGCTCCTCTTGTTCGAGGCGTAATCGGTCATGTACCAGCCGGTGCCTTTGAGGACAAAAGACGTGTTGGAGATCAATTTCTTCAGATCGGCGCCGCAGTCGGGGCATTTCGCCAGCCGAGAGTCGGTGATCTTCTGCATGATCTCATGCCTCTTGCCGCACCCGCCGCACTCGTATTCATAGATCGGCATCTTTCCAAAACCTCCGTTCAAAAAAATTATCTCTCAACTTTTTACTATACCTCAGAGGGAAAAACCCCGTCAATTACGCGGCGAGGGCAGGTATAATAGGACAACATGTTCGTTGCGGGACTTACAGGCAATTTCGGCATGGGGAAAAGTTACGTACTCTCCCTCTTCGGGGATCTCGGCGCAGTCACACTCGACACCGATCGCATAGTGGCCCGACTCCTCGAAGAAGAAGGGGTGATCCGGGAAATAGGGAAGCTCTTCGGCGCAGACGCGATCAGCCCCGACGGCACGGTCGACAAAAAAACCGTTGCCCGCAAGGTCTTCGGCGATGAGGCGTCAAGGAGAAAGCTCGAGGCGCTTCTCCATCCCCTCGTCTTCGTTGAGATCGACCGCTTCACGGAATGCATCAAGGACGATAATCGCATCGTAATCATCGAGGTGCCCCTCCTCTTCGAAGGCAAACACCGGGAGCGGTTCAGGAAGGTAATTACCGTCTGCACTCCGGAAGAAACAGCCGTCGATAGACTGGTCCGGTCCGGATTTTCGAGGGAAGAGGCGCGGGCCAGGCTGAAGACCCAGATCCCCATAGAAACAAAGAAGGCACGGGCCGATTATATAGTCGACAACAGCGGGACTAAAGAAGAGACAAAGGGGCAGGTCGAAAAGATCTACCGCTCTCTTATCAAGGACATGAAGACCGAAGCCCAAAACAAAAAGAAAGGTCAGCCACAGAGGACACAGAGGAAGGAATAAAAACTTTTTGCAAATTTCACACTTGCGGCAGATCACGTCCCTGAAGGAGCCGGGCGTGATGGAAAACGGCCATAGTTGGAGGCTCCCCAATTCCCCGGTATAATCGACAGGTCAACACTTAAATTGCAGCATGGTTATTGCAGCATTCACGTGAATCAGGATAATAATTTACCGATTCTATGGCGTTTTTCAGCATGTCCGGCTCCCATCAGGCCGGGTCCACGTCTATAATGATTCTTCTCGTCTTCCCCTCCCCGAATTTTTCGATCAGTTCCCTTGCCGCGGCCCTGAGCGTCTTTCTGTCGCCTGATTTGAGGAGAATAAGATATTCGCCCTGCCGCTCTTTCGATGCAACGGGCCCTAACACTTCGATATCCCCGCCTCTGCATGAAACGGTCCTGGCGACGCCTCCGGCGATGGATTCGCTGCTGCACATGACGCCCAGCAGTTTTGCATAGGGCGGGTAACGGAGTTCCCTCCTTACCGATAGTTCCTCTCTGACAAAGGAGAGATAATCTCCCGTCCTGAAGTGTCTCAGCAGGGCGCTCCCGGGGAACCGCGTCTGAACAAGCATCCGGCCGGCAGGCTCTACGAGGTCGAGGACCGAGGAAAGCTCCAGGTAAGCCTTCTCCGAGGCCCTGAAGTCGGGGAAGTTCAACAGGGAGTCCACGCTGAGGACCGCTGCCGCCGGGAACTTTTCGCTGCCGCCCAGCCGCCCGGTCATCATCTTCGTGCCGATGACGATATTTGCAGAGCCCGCTGCAATGCCTGCCAGAACATCATCGATCTCGGAGGTGCGCTTCAGCCTGTCGCTGTCGAACCTGACCGCTTCGACGCCCAAGAGTTCCTCGAGATCCTCCTGCACCCTCTGGGTGCCGGAGCCCAGGAGTTCGAGGTGGTGGCCCCCGCATCTGCGGCATCTCCCAGGCAAGGGATGAGTCCCTCCGCAGTAATGGCATATCAGGACATCTTCACCCTTGTGAAAGACAAGGGGGATGGCACACTGACCGCACTCTTCCACGCGGCCGCATTCCCTGCAGAGCAGCAGCGTGGCGTATCCCCTTCTGTTGACGACGAAGATCATCTTCCTCCCCGCCTTAAGTATCTCCCCGGATGCCGCGAAGACCTCCTTCGAGATGTTCGGTCTCAGCGGTTTTCCGAATCGCATATCGATTACCCTTACCCTCGGGCGCCTCACGTCAGTCTTCGGACTTAGCAGGGTATATTTGTCCGAAAGGGCATTAAAAAAGGAATCAACTGACGGTGTTACGGAAGAAAGCAGAACGGCCGATTTTTCGAGAAAGCCTCGCATCACCGCCACATCTCGGACATGATATCTGAGCCCCTCTTCGAGCTTATAGGAGCCGCTGTGCTCATGAAGCACAACGATCATCGAGACGGTTTTCAGGGGCGCAAAGAGGGCCGACCTCGTTCCTATAACGATGTCGTGCTTTCCGGATATTATCCCCTCGATGCACAGTGAGCGCCTGCCCTTCGCCAGACCTCCATGCAGAAGACAGAGCCGCTCTCCTGACAGCGCACTCAGAGAAGCGTGGAGGAATTCAGCCTGTGCGACTTCCGGAAGGATCACTATCAGGTTCTTTGCACCGGAACGGATAAGCGCGGCGACAACAGAGTACTCGTAGAGCCTCGAAGGCGCCTGGAGGAGGAAGGCGCCGTATTTCCTGCGTCTTGCCGCCTCCTTCAACACAGCGATGTCGGAATCGGGAATGCCGATGAATTCGGCCCGGGCGCCGGCAGCGGTTTTCCTTTTCGGTTTTCCCGCCTTTACCGCTGAAAACAATTCCTTCGGCAAGGTCTGCTTCATCACCACCCCCGCCGGGGCAAGGTAGTAATCAGCCATCCAAAGGAGAAGCTTTAACAGCCCTTTTCCGACAACAGGGGCATCGCCATGAACCCCTGCGATGTTTTTGACCATTCCTGCGGGAGGCGTCGGGTTTTCGCACAATACTATCCCCTTAGTGAGTTTGTTTCTTATCGGGGCGGAGACTAACGTGCCCGGTAGCGCCGAGAGCCGCAATTCTTCAGGACACCGGTACGTCAGGGGACCGAGATTCAAAGGGAATAGGACATCAAAATAAGGCATCTGAAATTGTATCACAGGGCAGACGACAAAAAGAGGACCTTTCCGCAATCCGGCAGTTTGGCGTACTCACGGCTGCGAAGGCGGCTCAGTCCGGCGCGTCAGCGACGCCGGGCAGGAAGTATCCCCCGAAAAAGAGCGGAACTACATTTAGACTGTCTTGTTCTCCGGATGAGATTCCCCGGTCTTCGTGCTCTCCATCGGCTTGTTTTCTATCAGTTTATCGGGGTCGGACATGGCCTTTTTGAATTCTCTGATGCTCTTGCCGAGGCCTGAGCCGAGCTCAGGAAGCTTTCCGGGACCGAAGATCACCAGAACGATCACGAGGATGATCAGAAGATGCATCGGCTGAAATAAACCTTCAAACATTTTCGGGTACCTCCCTTTGTTACGGCTGTAAACAGTTAATTTTATCTTATACCTTCTCACATTAATCGTCAACCGATTTATCAGCGCACAAGAGGGAGTATCTGTCAGGCCGCCGGTCCCTGAACAGGTCGTTGAAGGCATTCAGCCCCTTGTCTGTCGCCCCGGCCGGGTCGATATCGGCGGACATCAGCGCCTCGCCGTCCCCGGGTGCACTCGCCAGGATATCTCCCTGCGGGGTTGAAATAATACTTCTGCCGATGAACCTGAGCGGAGCCCCCTCCTTCCTGTGCTCGACGCCGGTCCTGTTAGCCGTGACCGAATAGACGCGGTTTTCGAGGCACCTTACCGGCATCGCACCGGGGCAATGGGGAAGTACAAGGTTCGAGGGGTGCGCAACCACCTCGGCGCCCATCAGGGCAAGGGTCCGCATCGATTCGGGAAAGAACCAGTCGAAGCATATCATTATACCGATCCTGCCCACCTTCGTGTCCCACACCCTGAAGCCGGTATCCCCGGGGGTAAAGTACAGATTTTCCTCGGAAAAAAGGTGGGTCTTCCGGTAAACGCCTATGACCCCTTCAGGGCCGGCAAGGACCGCAGAATTGTAAAACAGGTCGCCGTCCCTCTCCGGCAGACCGGCAACGATGAACATCCGCCCCTCCCGGCAGAGGTCTGCCAGGAATTCCGTGGTAAGGCCCGTTTTTACAGGCTCGGAAAGTTGTTCAACCTCATCGGCTGAGGCAAACTGGTACCCCGTCGCAAAAAACTCCGGAAGGACAAGCAGATCGATATCAACGTCCTTCAACGCGGAACGGACCTTCTCGAAATTCTTCTCCCTGTTGCCGAATTCCGTGTCTAACTGAAAGAAACCTGCACGCATAACCTTATTTTTACGCCCGTTTAAAGACCGTCGCACGCGGCCCCGGCGCCGTTTGCCCCCGGCTCGATCACTTCGAATACAAAGTCGATTTCGACGGGCGAATCAAGAGGAAGAACGTTCACCCCCACGGCGACCCTCGCATGTCTTCCAGCTTCGCCGAAGACCTCGAAGAGAAGGTCCGATGCGCCGTTGAGGACCTTAGGCTGATCGTAAAAGTCCGCTGCGGAGGAAATATATCCCGAGACCTTGACGCACCGTCTTACATTGTCGAGACTTCCGATGGCTGACCTCAGAACAGCCAACGCGTTGACCGCAGCCGTCTTCGCAAGCCCGTTCGCCTCTTCGAGAGAAACGGATTCTCCCGCTTTGCCTGTCACGATGAGCTTTCCCTCCTCCAGCGGCAGTATCCCGCTTAAAAAGACAAGGTTCCCGGCCCTCACAAACGGGACGTACGAACCAAGGGGCTTCGGAAGTTCGGGCAGCTCGATTCCAAGCGATTTGAGTTTCTCTTCGGGCGTCATGATTCCTCCTTATATGATGCTCTCAAAATAACGCTGCACCTGAAAAAATGTCACTGTCAAGGCGGGGGAGAGCAGCCCGAAAAGCCCTTTGCAGCGACCCCTTACGGCATCGGAAGCCAACTTTATATACAGAAAATCAGGATAGCGCTGCCGATAAAGTCCCGTATACCCGACACCATGCCATGATCAAATCTTGTCGCCTCGAAAGGATTTGAGGGATTCTCTCCCCCGCCGCTAATACTTCGAGTCCGCGAATTCAACCCAGCCGCCCGATTCGACGAGCGCCTTGTCGAAGCCGGAGATGCTGTAGCCGAAGGCCTTCTTCCCCTTCGACGATTCGATCGTGATCCGGTCGACGGCAAAATCTACTTCTATCCTCGCGCCCTTTTCGCGGTATGAAAAGAGCGTCTCTATGTCCTTCTCCGGGAGTTCTATCGCGAGCATCCCGCAGTTGAACATGTTCTGCCTGAAGATACGGGCAAAGCTGGAAGCGATGACTACGTTGATTTCGTTCACCTCGAAGACCCACGGGGCGTGCTCGCGTGAGGAGCCGCATCCGAAATTCGCCCTCGTCACGATCACCCCGGCGTTCCGCACTTCTTCGCCTGCGGGGTCGAACCCTTCGAGTTTAAGGTCTTCGAGCATATGGGGCTTCAGCGCGCCCTTCGATATCTCCGTGAGGTATTTTGCGGGTATTATTTCATCCGTGTTAATGTCGGACCTGTCGAGAAACAGGACGTTGCCGCCGAATTCTTTCATGCCATGTTCTCCTTCCTGAATTTTCCCGGGTCGGCGATCTTCCCTGCGATCGCCGTCGCCGCCGCAACCGCCGGGCTCATGAGGTGGACCATGCCGCCCTTGCCCATCCTTCCGTTGAAGTTCCGGTTCGTTGTCGATGCGCAGACCTCGCCCGGCGCCAGGACGCCGTTGGACATGCCGAGACAGGCCCCGCAGGTCGGGTTCGTCACGCAGAAACCGGCATCCATGAAGATCTTTATGATGCCCTCTTCGTCGGCCTGTCTGAAGACCTTCGGCGTCGCCGGGGAGACGATTCCCCGCACCGTCGGCGGGATCTGTTTTCCCTTGAGATACTGCGCAGCCACGCGCAGGTCTTCGATCCTCCCGTTCGTGCAGGAGCCGATGTAGACCTGGTCCACAGGGGTACCCTCCATCTCCGATACGCCCTTCACCTCGTCGGGCTTGTACCCGTAGGTCACCTGTGGTTCCATGTCTGTCACATCGATATCCACGACCTTTACGTATTCGCAGCCTTCGTCGGAATGCCACTTTCTGAAATCATCGAGCGCGGCCTTTCTGTCCGTGTATTCGGACGAAATGAAGGGCCACAGGTAATCGACAGTCACCTCATCGGGCATGCATACGCCCGACGTGCCGCCGGCCTCGATCGCCATATTGCAGAGCGTCATCCTGCCTTCCATGGACATCGCCTTCACCACGCCTCCGCGAAATTCGATCACGCAGTCCGTCGCTCCCTTTACCGTCAGTTCCTTTATTATTCTCAGGATGATATCCTTGGCGTAAACGCCCTCGGGGACCTTCCCGTTGATGTTGACCCGTATCGTCTTCGGCTCCCTGAATGCGCAGACGCCCTTCAGTATTCCCACCTCCAGGTCCGTCGTGCCGACTCCGGCCGCAAAGGCCCCGAAGGCGCCGTGCGTGCAGGTATGGGAGTCGCCCATTATCACCGTGTACCCCGGCCGTATGAAACCCTTTTCAGGGAAGATCGCGTGGCATACGCCGTTTCTGCCGATGTCGAAGAAATCGCCGATCCGGTGACGCCTTGCCCATTCACGGAGGATCTTGCCCTGCTGCGCAGTCTTCGTGTCCTTGGCAGGGGTCACGTGGTCGATCACCACCTTTATCCTTGAAGGGTCGAAGACCCTGTCCCTACCCCGCGAAACGAGGTCGTTTATCGCTATCGGGGTCGTGATCTCGTGGCACATCACCACGTCGATGTCGAGCACCTTCGCCCCGGGAAAGGGCTCGTCCCTCAGGTGGGACCTGAAAATCTTTTCCGCCAATGTCATCGCCATTTTGTCACCCTCTCTGCTGCAATATTGGTTTATATAAGCACATGCGCCGTCAGCCAAGGCATCCTCGCTGCCAAGCGGGCCGCTCCTCTTGACCCCTGCACGATTTTAGAATATCATAGGATTATGTATTATTCAAATTCATTATTGTAATCTAAACGATAACTTTTGGTATGAACTTCTACCAGCTCGTCTATTTCAGCAAAGTGGCCGAGACGAAGAGCGTCAGTCGTGCGGCCGAAGAGCTGTCTGTCACACAGCCTGCGGTAAGCAAGCAGATAAAGGCCCTTGAAGAGGAGCTCGGGGGGAGGCTCTTCGACAGGCTCGGGAAGAAGGTCCACCTGACGCGGACAGGGGAGGTCCTTTACGGGCATGCCTTGAAGATACTGCGGTCGGTTGAGGAAGCGAAGGCGTCTGTCAAGGGCCTTTCAGGGGAGTGCTCCGGCGAGCTCGTCATCGGTACGAGCGACCATATCAGCCTCCACCGGCTCCCAGACGTCCTGAAATCGTATATCGCCGCCTATCCGATGGTCGACCTCAAGCTGAGGTGCCACCGCTCCGAAACGATCCTCGAAATGGTGGGGAAGAATCTCGTCGACCTTGGGGTCATCACACTGCCGCAGGTGGCGGGGAACCTCGTATCAAAGGTGATCTGGAGAGACCCGATGTCGCTTGTATTTCCGAGGGGGCATCCCCTTGCATCCCTGCGCAACATCAGGCTCGGAGACGTCGCAAAATACGGACTGATTCTGCCGGAGCCGGGGACCACAACCAGAAAGACGATCGATGACGCTTTTTCGAAAAGGAAACTGGTCCCCGATGTGGCGATGGAAGTCGCCTACATCGAAACGATCAAGGGGCTTGTAAAAGCAGGTCTCGGCATATCGATCCTTCCCGACAAGGCCGTGGAAGAGGAGGTGAAGGATGGCCTGCTACTGAAGATGCGGATGCGGGATGCAAGCTTCACGCGCAACCTCGGAGTGGTTTATCTCCGGGACAAGTATCTTTCCCGGCCGGCTGCGGAGTTCCTGAGGTTTTTGGAGAAAGAAGGATAGAAGAACCTTATCAGTCCTCCGGGGCGCCTACTTTCCGCCGCTCATCACCTTGCGCACCGTCTCGCCCAGCGCATGGATCTCGTAAGGCTTGGTGAGGACCGCTTTGAACCCGTATGACCCGTAATCGGCCATCACCGGGTCGTTCGAATACCCGCTCGAAACGATCGCCCTCACGCCGGGATCCATTTCGCGGAGTTTCGAGATCGCCTCTTTTCCCCCCATGCCTCCCGGGATCGTCAGGTCTATGATAAGCACATCAAAGGGCCGGCCGCATTCAATCGCCGCCTTCACCTGTGCGACGGCCTCTTCCCCGTGCTCCGCAAATTCCACCTCGTAGCCGAGGGTACCGAGCATCGCCCCGGTGACCTTCCTCACGATCTCCTCATCGTCCATCACGAGCACCCTGCCCCTGCCGGAGATAACGCCTTTTTCTTTTTCGACCTTCTCCGGAGCCGCAGAATCAGCGGCAGGCAGATAGACATGGAATGCGGTTCCGACTCCCAGCCTGGACTCTACGGCGATGTGGCCGCCGTGCCTCCTGACAATGGAATAAGCCGCGGCAAGGCCCAGACCGCTGCCCTTCTGCTTTGTGGTGAAATAAGGGTCGAAAATCTTTGCCAGATGCTCCTTTGGAATTCCGATCCCCCCGTCTTCTATCGTCAACTCTACGTATTTCCCCTCCTTCAAGGCAGCCCCTCTTTCATATCCCGCGACGACATTCCGGCAGACCACCCTCGCCACCCCGCCCTGGGGCATCGCCTGGTCGGCATTGATGATAAGGTTATGGATGACCTGGCTGATCTGTCCCTCGTCGACCTCAGCCGGCCAGAGGTCGGGCGGAACGACGATGTCGCTCCTTACGTTCGATCCCCTGAGGGCGAACCCTGCGGCATCTTTGACGATCTCCTCCAGAGACACCACCTTCTTGATCGGGGTTCCTCCCTTTGAAAAGGTGAGCAGTTGCTGGGTAAGGTCTCTCGCCCTGAAGGACGCCTTTTCGGCCTCCGCAAGCCTCTTGTAGGTTTTGCCGGCCGGATCGGTAAACGCCTTCGCCAGACTGATGTTCCCGATAATTGCGGTCAGGAGGTTGTTGAAGTCGTGGGCAATGCCGCCGGCAAGCAGTCCCACCGACTCGACCTTCTGCGTCCTGAGGATCTCCGCTTCCATTTTTTTTTGCTCGGTAATATCCCGGGTAATGCCGAGCAGCGCGATCACTTCACCTCTTTCGCTTTTCAGCGGGACCGCATGCGTCTCGAGGAAAAGCCGCCTCCCTTTCAACCCAGCCATCTCGAACTCAAGGGCGCCCCCCTTCCCCGCAAAGACGCTCCCGCAGAGGTCCCTGAACACATCGAGGTATTCGGGGGACACAAGATGATAGATCGATTTTCCCTTCACCTGATCGAGGGAATCGACTTCGATCATGGTCAGTCCCGCCCGGTTCATCATCAGAAGGGCTCCGTCAGACCCCACGAGCTTTATGCACTGGGGCGCGGTCTCAATAATGGTATGAAGGAAATTCTCGCTTTCCCGGAGCAGTTCTTCGGTCTGCCTGTGTTCCGTGATGTCTCGCCAGATCGTATGCAGAACCGTTCGGTCCGACAACACCATCGCCTGCGCGATCACCTGAACGTGCCGTATCGTCCCCTGTTTCGTCCTGTGCCGCACCTCGAACGCCGCCTTTCCCTCCCGCAGCGCCCTGCGTATACTATCCCGTATTTCTTCGGGGGACTGGTCGGGATCCATGTCGGAGATGTCCAGCTTTTCGAACTCTTCTCTCGTATAGCCCAGCTGGAGGCAGGCAGTGTCGTTGAATTCGATTATCCCGCCGTCGGCGTCTATGATAAGTATGCCGTCGGGGGACTGCTCAAAAAGGGTGCGGTACCGGACCTCGGTCTCACGCAGTTTGTCTGTCGATTGTTCGTTGCCCTTGCCCATGGCCTCCCGCCGGCGGCTTCGTGTCGTTAACTATAATAGCTCAGAGCAGCCGCTTTTGAGAACGCCCCGGGGCCATAAGCTGCGACAGCACCCGTCGTTTTCCGGCATGAAGCTACGCAAGTCCCCTGTCTTTCATGAAATCGGAGATCAGTTCGCTGTGCAGTTTCTCGTCTGCATAGAGCCGCTGAAGCTCCGCGATGACAAACGACTCATCCTCCTTTTTCATCACCTCCTGCAGGTAGCGCTCGCCGACCGCGTTTTCCACACGCAGCGACAGCTCCAGCGCATCCTTCAGCGACAGGATCCCCCCTTCGACGCGATTCTTCATTTCGTTGACGAGCCGGTACGTCTCATCGATTTCCGACAGCAAAGGCGGCACCAGAGACGCCGGCATCTTCCCGCCCAGATGATAGCCGCCTGCCGCAAGCAGTATCTTCACGTGTTTTTTCTCGCTTTCTTCCAGACTGTACCAGAAGTCCCGGGTCCCGTGAAATATACAGCCCAGGCTCCTGTAAATTTCCGCAGTCGTCGCTTCGATCGCTATACAGGTGACCAATTTCTGCGTAAGTTCCCCTATCATTTTCCCCTCCTTCAATTAAATTATAGCGCTCCCCGGATTCAAAGAGAACACTTTGTATGACCGCCGTCTTCACATCCGGCCTGTTCTGTGCGAGAATGGTAATGGGAGGGTGTGTAATGCCAAAAACCGTCCTGATCGTCGAAGACAACGAAAGGAATCTGAAGCTCTTCAGCGTGATCATCGGTTCGCTCGGGTACGACGTTATGTCGGCGTCGGACGGCCAGGAGGGTATTTCCGCCGTCGGCATAAAAAAGCCCGATCTCATCCTCATGGATATCCAGAAGCCGAAGATGGACGGGATCACCGCCCTCGGGGAGATAAGGAAGGACCGGCAAAACAGGGGCATTCCCGTCGTAGCCCTGACTTCATACGCCATGAAGGGTGACAGGGAGCGCCTGCTCGCTGCCGGGTTTGTCGACTATATATCGAAGCCGATCAATAAAGACAGTTTCGTGGAAGCGGTGAAAAAGGCGCTGTGCGAACCGCTTGCCATATAGACGCGGCTGTGGTAAAGTCTCGTTGCGGTAGATGAAAAACATTTCGCTGAGGGACATTTTCTGTGTCTTTTTAAAGATAGGAACCTTCGCCTTCGGTGGCGCCTATTCAATGCTCTCCTTCTTCGAGAGGGAACTCGTCGAGAGAAAAAAGTGGATCACTCACGAAGAATATATCGAGAGTATGGCAATCGGCCAGGTGACTCCCGGGCCGCCCATCGTCAACACCGGTATCTGCATCGGCTACAGGCTCGGAAAGGTGAAGGGCGCGCTGGCGACCACCGTGGGTCAGGCATTCACCGGCACCGTGCTTGTCATCGTGCTTGCCGTATTTTATGTGAAGGCGGGTGACAGCCCGCTGCTCCGCTCCGTCATGAAGGGAGTGGGCGCCTCGGTTGTCGGGCTTCTCCTGTCGGTCATATACAGGATGTCAGCCAGGATCCTGACCGATCTCAGGAGCCGTCTCTTCGCCCTTGCCGCATTTATCGCATTCGCCGTATTCAAACTGAGCCCCATAGGCCTCATCATCGCCGCAGGCATAGCCGGGCTCTTCGTATACCGGAGGCGCGCGGCGTGATCCTTCTGAAGTTCTGCTGGATCCTCATCGTGGTGAACAGCCTTACGATCGGCGGGGGGTTTGTCATGATCCCGCTGCTCCAGCAGGAGATCGTAGTAAATCACCACTGGCTGACGAACCGGGAATTTCTCAACGCCATAGCCTTCGGCCAGGTCACGCCCGGTCCGCTCACGGTCATGAACGCCTTTATAGGGTACAAGATCCACGGTGTCCTGGGAGCAGTGCTGGCGATGGTGAGTTCCTACCTGCCCTGCATTCTCATCGTCACTCTTGTGGCGAAATTCTATTATTCCTACAGCAGGTCGGCGGTAGTCAGTGCGGGATTCAGGGGAATAAAGGCCGCGGTAGTAGGTCTGCTGGCGGCGGCAGCCATATCACTCGGGGCCGCTTCCGTCGTCGACCCCCTCACGCTGGCGATCGCGCTGGCCAGCTTCGCCGTGATCGCATTTACGAAGACGGATCCGTCTTTCGTGATCATCGGAGCCGGGATAATCGGAGCCTTCGTTTTTTAGGTCCGGCCGGGAAAGCTGAAAAAAACCGGAATATCGGCCGCAGGGCGTGCGGAGGAAGACAAAATCCCGCGAATTTCCTCTGCAGTCTGCGGTAAAATTTTATTCAACTGTTCAACAGCTCGGCGTTGAGCGCCTCCTTCAGCGCCTTGCCCACCTTGAAATAGAGCACCTTCTTCCCCGCCACATCCACGCTCTCCCCGGTTTTCGGGTTTCTTGCCTTGCGCGGGTTTCTCGTCTTCAATCGAAAATTGCCGAAGCCCCTGATCTCTATCTTCTCGCCCTTCATCAGGGCCTTCTTGATGCTGTCAAAGACAGTGTCGACGACGATCTCCGTCTGGTTTCTCGTAAGCCCATCGACCTTTTCGGCAACCCGCTCGATCAGAACCGATTTTGTCATAAGTCCTCCTTACGGTGCGTAAAGATATTTTATTTGCGTAGCGGGGAAAACACCCGCCATCTCTTTCGGGAATTTATTCCTCAGGAGATCGAAAAAAGACAGCTTGTTTTTCCTGGTGACCACCTCGGGCTCTCCCTGAATGCCGGCAAGGTTTCCCGCGATTCTGATGGAATCTTCAAGCGATCCGAGCTGGTCTACAAGCCCGACCTTCACCGCCTGCTCCCCCGTGAAGACCCTTCCGTCGGCGATCTTCCTCACATCCTCCACCTTCATCTTCCTGCCTTTGGCGACCGCCCGGATGAACTGTTCATGTACATTGTCCATCACGCCCTGCAGCAGCTCTCTTTCCTCGGGCTTCATGCTGCGGAACATCGAGCCGATGTCCTTGTTCCTGCCGCTCTTGATCACCTCGGTCCTGATCCCGATCTTGTTCATGAGCCCCTCTATGTTCGGTATCTCCATGATAACGCCTATAGAGCCTGTGAGGGTGCCGGGGTCCGCAACGATGCGCGAGGCGGCAGAGGCGATGTAATAACCTCCGGACGCCGCGATAGATCCCATCGAGACGACGACCTTTTTCTTCGCCGCCGCCTTTTCCACTTCCTCGTATATTTCCTGAGAAGGCGCGACCGCCCCTCCGGGGCTGTCGATCCTGAGGACGATCGCCTTGACGGAGCTGTCGTTAATATAGTCCTTCAGCTCGTCCACCGCGTCCTTCGAGTCCATGATCGGGCCCTCGATGCGCATAAGGGCAACCTTGCTCTTGAGCGGATTGTTCTTCTGCAGCATCGTCAGCACGAAACTGATAACGACGAGAGCGGCCACGACAAGTGCGGCAACCAGGCAGGCCTTTTTCATTTACACCGTCCTTTTCACGTTCTTCATGCTCAGTCCGATCTTCCTCTCTTCGAGGTCGATCTTGATGATCCTCGCTGCGACAGGATCTTCCTCCTTGAGCGGCTCGGCATCCTTCGGCCGCGGGATGACCTCCGAGGAATAGATCAGCCCCTCGACGCCGCCCTCCAACTCCACGAATATGCCGAAGTCCGTCATC
>JBJKSM010000082.1:0-3072 GCA_046704045.1 Thermodesulfovibrionales bacterium
ATTCCTCATATCTTGTTTTCCACATGATTCTTCGTCCTTTTTTTGCGTACTTTGAGCCTTTGCGCGAAATATATTTTCCTTCCTGCAGGGATTTTGAACTGTGAGGCGGGCCATTCGATCTTTTCTCCTTCGCGGCAGTGCCTGCCTCATTGACAGCGGCCCTTGAGGCGATATACTACTATTAGTGCCCCAGATATCGGCGCGTGAAAGAGAAAGATAATCAGGAACACTGAAGGCCGGACTGCACATTCGGGAAAGGAGAGCGAGGAGATGGCGCAAAAGGAGACCGGAAAGGCAGGGCAAATCGTAGGGGAGAGGGCTTTTTCATTCCTCCCCGTCAACAAACGCGACGAGAAACCCCGAACGCACGGCGTGACCGAGATACGCGGTCCCTACTACACGCCGATGGGGAAGCGGTATCTCTCGGACATTCTGGAGACCATGGGCGAGTATGTCGACATACTGAAATTCGCCGCCGGCTCTTTCAGTCTCATGCCGCGCAGGGCAGTGAAGGAGCTGATCGACCTCTGTCACAGTTATAACGTGATGGTAGATACGGGCGGGTTTATCGAACACGTGCTTACTCAGGGAAGCAGCGCCGTTAGTAAGTATATCGAAGAGTGCCGGCGCCTGGAATTCGACATTATCGAAATTTCGAGCGGGTTCATAAGCGTACCTGCGGACGACTTGGTGAGGCTGACCGAAAGGGTGCGCAAGGCCGGACTGAAGGTCAAGGCGGAAGTGGGGATACAGTTCGGCGCCGGGGGGGCGAGCACCGTCGAGGAACTGGAGGCCGAAGGGACGAGCGACCCGGAGTGGGCTATCATGAGGGCAAAGAGGCATATCGATGCCGGCGCACATATGATCATGATCGAGTCGGAGGGGATCACTGAAAGCGTCCGTACATGGCGCACCGATGTGATAAGCAGGATCATCCGGGAACTCGGCCTCGAGAAAACCATGTTTGAGGCGGCAGAGCCGGATGTGTTCGGCTGGTACATAAAAAACTATGGCCCGGAGGTGAACCTCTTCGTTGACCACAGCCAGATTGTTCAGCTGGAATGCCTGCGGTCAGGTCTCTGGGGGACAAAGGACGTCTGGGGCCGCGTGCTCACTCATAAGGGGTGACCGAATACGGGACAAAAAAAACGTTGCCGAAGGCCAAAAACCTTCTGCCGGCAACGTTCCTCATGCGCTTCGCATATTTTACCCGCTTTCTTTAAGCGTGTCTGCGCATGAGACTTACCATTCTTGCGGTGACCGCCGTACCGGTGACAAACCCGCTGACACTGATTGCAAGCAGCGCAACCAGGCTCAAGACGGTGCCATATACTCCTACGACAGCGATGATTCCAAGTACAGCAGCGGCGAGACCAAGGAGAAACTCAACCCCGGCCGCAGCTGTCATTGCCTCGTGAGCAATCTTTCTGAAACGTGTCGTCTCTCCGGCGCCTTCAAGTTCGAGCGCGTTGAGACGCATTGTCATTCCGCTGCTCATCATGAGCGTGCTTGCGTACACTATTACCGCCGCAGGCACCAGAACCATCGGGGATATCCTCAGAAGTGAAAGTATCCCGAGGATTATTCCTGATACTCCGCCGAGGAACTCGGAGGTCACCCCAACGCCAAGCTCTGCCTCATCGAATCGGCTGGTGCTCGTCTCAGCAAGAAGTTTCGAAAACCGCATCGAAACTGCCCCGCCTTCAAGCAGGAATGCGGCGCCCATCACGATGACCGCAACAGACAGCAACATCTCAGGTGCTATGCCCGACAGGGCAACAAGCGTCAACACCACCGCTGCGCCGGAGGCGATACCTTCAGCCAGCGAGCCACCGAAAACCGTTTTCTCGGATTTTCGTACCTCGTCGAGAGGCTGTGTCGTTAAGGTGCTGTTCATTATTTCGCACCTCCCCTCTGTTAGTTTTAAATGTTAATACGTGGCAAAACTTATTGTTTTGTCTGCCTTTTCCCTATAATCAGGATAGAACAACTCCACGATATAAGCAAAGGCGAAAGAAAAGGGAAAGGAGCAAATATATAATAAATGCGGCAGCCTGGAGAGGATGTTGTCTATTTTCTCTGCATATCAGGCGAATACTGCGGTATACAACGACATACTAAGGCACCTTGAGCCTTCTTTTCAGGAACGCCCGGTCCGAAGCGTCCGAAGGCGTGCAATCTCTTCCTGGTACCCGTATATGTGCGCTCCAGCGCTGTATGCGAAGATCGGTCCGCTGAGGAGTCCCACTTCTCCTGCAACATACCTCTTGAGCAGTTCGATGCCGCCGAGATTCGTGGGAAAACCGGCCCACAGGTCCCACGAACGGAAATAGCAGGTAACAGTAAGGGCGAGACCTTCGCCGTCCGGTATCGCCTTGAAATCGAGGAGACGGAGGCAGGGAGGGTCCAGTTTGCCGTCGTTGCCTATGCATATGTCGTGGTCCTCGGGAGAGCCTATCTCGATGACCGCCTGATTGGTCAGGGGCGTTTCCGTCAGCATAGCTATCACCCTGTCAAGCTGGGTGCCGCCTTTTGGCATGGGATGATGGATTCTGCTCGCATATTTGTATGTCTCGTTTTCGGAAAGGTCGGGGTCCATGAGATAATTCGCGAAATAATCCTCGATATAATCCATTGTGGTTGGCGCCGGGATTGTCGACCCGGGCGGCATCACCGGCACGATGTCCTGGTCCGGATGTTCGATATAGACCGCGATGCCGGGATACTGAAGACGGTACTGCTCTTTTTCGAACGAGCCTTTCTGTATCTTCTGGGTATAGGAACGGTCGAAGATGTTGTAGATCAGCTGAAACCATGCGTCGGATATTGTTTTGGCGTTCAAATAAAATGGAACCATTGTCTTCCCCTTTAAAACGGTTTTCCGTATTGTACCATCGCGTCCGGCATCATGAAAAGGACGCGGAATTGTATCGCTTCCTGACTGCCTTCTGCGGGTTCCTTCAATCGCTCAGAGCATTCCCGCGAGGAGCGCAGCATCAAGAATTATGACTATTGCCGCGATTGCAAGGATCAATAATTTGCTGCTCCTGTAGTTGGCAAACCTCCCCATTA
>JBJKSM010000083.1:0-9414 GCA_046704045.1 Thermodesulfovibrionales bacterium
TAGGTTTAATGAATATCACCCGCTCACGCGAAACAGGCTCGTAGCTCAGGGGGAGAGCGCTACCTTGACACGGTAGAGGTCGGCGGTTCGAAACCGCCCGGGCCTACCATAACCCCCCGTAAAATAAGGATTATTTTACGGGGTTTTCGTCTCACTTACATTTCACTTACAAATTGCACTTCATAAAGCGTCTTTTTTGCCCTTTATGTAGTGCTTTTCAGCTACCGTTTTGGTGTTCCCAAGTTCCCTGCTGATCTGTTCGACAATACCTTTCTCAAGCTCTAATCTGCGCTGGGAAGCCCTGCTGCGCCTTGTCCCGGCATAAAGGCTTATCTTTACCCCGACATCCTTGCATGCCCGGCACCAGATGTCATAAAGCCGGGCCTGAGAGTAAGGCTTGCCAAACTCGTCCAGGAAAAGCCACGCCTCCGGCAGTGCATTTTGGCTGTGATTGGTTAGCCTCTGCCATAACCGTGGGGACACGCTGCGATACAGGACCTTCCCTGATTTTCTGCTTTTTAGATTCCCTTTCTCGTCAAAAGCCCTTTCGATGCAAACTTCACCGTCAATAAGGTCCTTCTTCTTTAAAGAAACGGCCTCCTGCGGGCGACATGACAATTCTACCAGGCTATCGAAAATTAACCTGTGGCGTTCAGGAATATGATCAAGTACTTCAGCCTGCTTCTGCTGATTAAGCCACCCGCCAGCTTTCTCCGGCACTTTTACTGATGGAAAGTTAGGAAACCTCTGGATGAGGTCGTCAAGTGACTTCAGGAACGTCTTGAGCGTAGCCAAAATGTTTTTAATAGATTTCGGTGACAGCTTCTTGCCGACTAAGTGGTAGTAGAAATCCGTAATGTGGTGTGTTCTGATGTCCCTTACGTCTGTTTCGCCGAAAATCGGGATAATATGCAGGTTCATTTCCGTCTCTGAATGCCTGACAAAATATCTCGCCGAGAGTAAGGATGACGCAGTCGTAAAGAATATCCGTAAACATACGCAAAGTGGCTGGCCTTGCGGCAATGATGTATTCATAAATGAAATCGAGCAGCTTCTTGGCCGGAAACTGTCGGCCAACCCCCGGGGCAGGCCACGCAATGGGAAATAGGCGCTGTCCCCATTTCCATTTTCCAGGGGTTAAACGCAGATGAAGGCGGAACGCTGAAGGCTTATAATGGGTGAGCCCTATCGCAGCATGCTCTCGGCTATCCTGAGCAATTCAAACGGCCGGGATTTCATCGCCACGGTCATCCTGTATCTCCCTTCGATCCACGAAATGCGGCTGACAGGCTCGTCATTTTTGCCCACGCCGACTTCGAGGAGGGCATGTCTCCCTTTCAGAATGTAATCGACCTTCTCCTTTACCTCGGATATGCCGATCCTGTCATCTTTTATGAAGCGCGCTTCCGCCTCCGTCTGTGATATGGTCAGCCCCGTGTCTCCTTTGTCGACATCCCTGAATTCCATTACTATCGCGGTATACGGCCTGGTCTGCGCCAATATGACAGCGGGAGGCCATCTGAAATTCTGCGGGAAGTATGAAGGTATGTATATGTCCCTTATCTTCAATTTCGAGCTCACCTCGTCTACGCTTTTATACTCCCTGGCAAAACCGTCCTGGACCGCCGAGGGGATCCAGTTGAGCAGCTTCAGGACGCCGACGAGAACGATAACGATAAGTCCGAAAGAAAGGAATCCGATTATCCTTTTTCGCATTGCCTTCCCCCGTCTCATACTACGAAATAATTGATAACGGCGACAGTTGCGAGGGCTAACGAGAATGTAACCCATTCGCCCCTTCCCTCGTTAGCGGCCGGTTCTTCGAGTCTTTCGATCCTGCCTTGTATGTGTATGGAATGGCTGTACTCTTCGAGCGAATCCCTGAGATTGGAGATCCGCGCGATCTGAGGGACTCCGCCGCCTTCCCCCGGCGCGCAATACAGTCTTCGCAGCGTCTCCGCAAGTGCACGGGGCTTGCCGGTAAAAGATGCAGCCATGTCGTCACATATCTTTTCCTCGTCCTGTGCGGCCCTCCTGAACTCGAGCAGCACCAGGGGATTGAAAAACAGAACCGTGCGCAGGAGAAAGACGATGAAGAGCATCGGCCGTCTGCTTCTTTCGATATGTGCCATCTCATGGGCGACCGCGGCCTGTACCTGCGCCGCGGAAAGTGTACTCACAAGCCCGGAAGACATGTAAACCGCCGCCTTCCTGCCGGTTGTCGAAAAAATAATTTGCTCGTCGTCATCCAGGACCATTATCGCGGGCTTCTCCCCCTGCAGATGTGACAGCGCCCGGACAACGGAAGAATTGTCGCAGTATTTACCTTCGGGTGTTTCACCGCGCCTCGCCTCCAGTGCATGGCGCACGACCGGCAACAGCTCCTGCGCCAGAAAGATCATTGTGGTGAAAAACAGGATGAAAAGAAAAAAAATTCCAAGTGGCGCCTTTCCCCAAAGCATGAGATGCAGCCACCGGTCGCTGTCGAAGAGCGCCTCCTGTCTGAAAAAAAGCGATCCCCTCTGCGGATTGAAGATCTGATAAAGGGGAAAAGAGAAGATCGGGAAAAGGATAGCCAGAAAACGGAGCCTCTGGGTGATCCGCGGATCGCTTATTTCCCACACCCTTATAGCCCCGTCGATGATGACGGCGCATATCAAAAGATGGAAAAACGACTGGGTTACATACATGCCGGGATATGAGCCGAAAAAAAAGACCGTAGAGGTTCATGGTACAGGATGTCTCACCCGGGATCAGCCATCTCTTTTCAGGCGTCCGTGATCATTTTTAACAGTCTCAACGCATCGCCTGCTGCGTACCCGGCCTCGTCGTTGTCGAAGTAACAGTAAATCTCCTTCCCTTTTTTCCTCCATGCTGCGAATGTGCCGGCCCAGCCCGCCAGGGCCGCTGTATCGTACCGCCCCCTGTATGGCCCGTCAGGACCGTGGAGCCGTATATAGACAAGGTCGGAGGTGATTTCCTTCGGCGAAAGACTGCCGGCAAGATCGTATATGCAGAACGAGACGCCGAATTCCGAGAGCGCACCGTAGACTTCAGAGGCGAACCAACTGGGGTCCCTGAATTCGAGCGCGTAGCGGTAATCCTTCGGCAGCACGGACAGGAACTTTTGCAGACGCTCCGCGTTCAGACGCCATTTCGGCGGCAGCTGAAAGAGGACCGGGCCGAGTTTGTCGCCGAGGGCGTCGACCGTTCCGAAAAAGACGGAAAGCGGCTTGCGGACGTCGTGGAGTTTCTTCATATGTGTGATGAAACGGCTCGCCTTTACCGAGAAGATGAACCCGGCCGGTACGCTGTCGCGCCACCCCGCAAGCGTTTCCTTCCGGGGCAGATGGTAGAAGGTGTTGTTGATCTCGACAGTGGAGAAGCGCCCCGCATAAAATGCGAGCATCTCCGGGTCGGGGAGATCATCCGGATAGAAGGGGCCTTTCCAGTGGGCATAATGCCAGCCGGAGGTGCCTACATGGACAGCGGCGTCACCTTTCACAGGTCCTGTAAAGGCGTCGGCAGTTCGGCCGGGGGACCGAACGTCTTCGGTTTCTGCTTCTTTGCAGTAAAAAAATTGTAGATCGCAGTGGCGATAACCTTCTTGTCTGTTTCCGCATGCCTGTCGAGTATCTTTTCGAAGACTGTCCCGCTTTTGGATGCGGTCAGGCGGCCGCTTGAGGCGATGGATCGCAGTATGCCGTTGCTGATTTCCATCACGATGCCCATAACCTCCATCCGGCCCTTCCGGTCGATGCCGAGCGCCTCGTAGAAATTGTTCGCACGGTGGTTGAAGCCGTGATCGCTGGTATAGTCGATTTCCGTCGGTCTCAGCCTGCTATAGTAGTCGGAAGGGTCGTTCGCCAGGTACTCCATCACCTCCCCGAGACACTTCGCTTTCTGTCGGTTGTCTCCCGGCCCTTCGAGAGCGGAGAGAATATACTCGACGCCCTTCGACTTCGGCCCCACGCCGAGATAAGACATCAGAAGCGTGCAGGTCACCCTGGAGTCGCCCTCCAGCGGGGAATTCAGGCCTGCATACCACGCCTCTGCGGCAACGTCATTGTTCTCTTCCCTGTCCGGGATTTCCTGCTCGCCCATAACCACCTGTTTATAAGAATACCACCGCAATTCATCTTTGCATAGAGCGCTCGTTGCCAAAATGATTGACATTGTTCTCAGATGAGTTAATTTGTAAGAAAGAAAACATATCAGGGAGGGACAATGGCTTATACTGATGAAGCGTTGATGGACAAGATACGCGAAATTTATCCCGAGATTAAAAAACATGGAATAGGGCTCGGCATGGACTTCAATACCGCGAAAAACGCCTATATAGTGAAATTCACGAAGGGCAGGCACGAACTGACCACGCACCTCGAAAAGAAGGACGCCGACGACTGTATGAACAACATAAAGTGTGTGTACCTCGGCGTGCAGATAGGCCAGTTCATCAGAAACTTCGAAGAGGCCGAGTAAGGAAAGACTACAGACGAGAGGCTATGGGCCGTGGGCTTGGAGCAATCATTTGGCAAGCTTCCAGGCTTGGAGGCTTATTTCTTTTCCCTGTGACCTCTGCGTACTCCGTGGATAGTCGTCTTTCAGCCTGCCTGTAGCTTGCCGGCTTGCTGAAGGCTACTTTTTGACCATGAAGGTCGTCCTGTCCACGCCCGAATTGCCGGTGGCGGGATCGAAGGCGTAAACGGTCACCTCGTAGACGCCTTCTGCCGTGATCTCCAGATTGCCCTCGAAGGTGTTCGGCCTTTTCGCATACGAAAGAGGAATTGTTCCGGCGGTCCTGCCGTCATGCCTGATCAGCGCCCTCACTTCATATTTGTCGGCGTTCCACAGCCCTCCGGCGGTTACGGGACAACCGCACATCATGACCACGTTTGCCCGGACAGGCACCGTTATCTTTCGCCCGTCAAGCTTCAGCATCTCATGGGGCTGCGGCAACAGCACCCTTACGGCAAACCCGTAGACATCGACGATGATCCCGTCGCCGGTGATGTCCTTTCCGGGAATGAGCCAGACCTGTGTGCTGTTCTTCTCCAGCGACTGTCTCTGTGCATCAGGCGCGGACACCTCGATCGTGACGAGTTTCGGCTCGTTTATATCGAGCACCGCCTCGAACCCGGCTGCCGACTTATCGGTGATGGAAACGCCCCTCTTCAGCGGCTCCATCATGATCTTGCGGGTGTCACCCGTGCCCCCCGAAGTGAAGCCCTTGGCGAGGACTTCCCCCGTGTCGGCGTCTCTGATGACGACAAGCGCTCCCCCCATCATGCTGCCGATGAACTTGGCGTCGTTTGCCTTTGCCCTCACTACAACTCTTGTCGGGACCGCCTCGGACACCCCGGCCAGCAGGAGACAGGCAAGCACTGCCAGGAAAAGTCTTTTCATGTTGAACACCTCATTCGGCGAAATAAAATGCAAAGATGCGAAATTATAAAACAGCCGCGGAGAGGGATGCAAGAAAGCTGCCGCGGAGACCGTAACAGAAATTAAATGAATGTCTCTTCATTGGGAGATAGAATGTAGCCATAGCATGTCACCCATAAGAAAAATAATGCGGTTTTTCCTCCGGATCCTTGTCGACAAGAACAAGGAGATCATTTACAGGGAGGCCGAATTCCTCGGGAGTTTCATGCGCCTGCTGATGAAGCAGAGAAACACAGGGAACAGGTGGACAAGGGAGGAGAAGTTACAACTGATGAGGGACCTGCGGCACCTGTCGTACTATGTGCCTGTCCTGCTGATATTTCTTCTGCCCGGAGGCTCTTTCTTTATCCCCCTCCTTGCGGAGATACTCGACAGGAGAAAAAAGCCGAGGACCGCCTGCCGTAAGGTCTCCCTGTCGCCGGACCGGTGACCCTATAACCTATAACCTCCGGACCGCGATTACCAGAGACTGCAGGAGCGCCTTCTTCAGTTTCAGCCATTGCCTGCGGTCTCCTGGAATTTTCCGGTTTGCCTCAAGCTCTATCCCGAGGTAGGAGCTTTCCGGAAAAAGGTCTCGCAGCCAGGCGGCGAATCCGTCCGATTTCCCGCGGTACGGATAGTTGCGGCGCGTCTTCAGACCGGGCTGCAGCAGGCGGAGTGTTTCCTGCCAGGCCAGGCATAACGCCGCCTCCTTTTTCCTCGACGGGTCGTATAGAAACCCGACGTCCGCGGTGCGGATCCGGCCGTGAAGCACCGGGGTAAAGGTATGAACGGAGATATGGACGGCAACTCCTCCTTTTTCGATGCATCTCCGGAGAGCCGACTGCACCCCGTCCCTGTATGGCGCATAGCAGAGGTTTTCTATCGCTTCCTTCTCGGCTGCGCTCAGCTTTCCCGTGATCTCCGAGAAACGTCCGCGGTTGAGGGGGGAGCGGTTCAGGTCGACAAGAAGCCGCGTAACATCCGAAAAGAAGAGGGGCGCCCCCAGTCCTCCTGCCAGTTCCTTCGCAAGTTCCAGCGCACCTGCGTCATAGCCCCTGTGACTTTCGAGAAGTTCGTCACGGTTACGAAAGTACGCCGCGAAATCCTTCGGCACCTTATTGCCGCCGTGCTCGCAGGTGATGACAAAGACATGCTCAGCCGGCAAACAATCTCCCCTTTGCAAGGCAGTCGGAGAGCATCCGGTATACCTCCCTCTGGCGCCGGCCGGACAGGTCCTTTCCGAGGGCCCTGAGAATTCGCCGCGAAAGGGTGCCCCTGTCGAGGATGAATCGAAGTGCCTTCCGGAAGTTCCCGTCGGATATGCCGCCGGAGGCGAAGCCCTCGCCGACAAGATATCTCCAGAGGTCGGCGGCGGTTGCGGTGGTCTCGGGATAACCGAATATTTTCAGGAACCGCGCATTTCTGATGACCGCCGCCTCGCCTGACCTTATCGTCCTTTCCAGTATCGCGGCGAGGGGTCCCGCCGGATACGCCGACTGTTCGTCCCGGTCGCTCCATCTGCCGCGCACGAGGGATTCTATGGCCGAGGAGACGGCTGCGGCCACGGCGGTGTCAGCAAGGGGGCACTCCTGGGCGTCCGCAAGCCGGACCTCGATGGCGCTTCGTTCGAAGCGGGGGATCGCTCCGCGGGAGTTGAGCCACTCATGCCGAAGGAGCCCGCGGGCGTCGTACCGCTCGATGTCGCGGTACATTTTCTGCAGTATCCGCTTTTCGTATTCACTGCGTGTGAAGACAGCCTCCGGTATGACGTCACCCCCGATCGAAGGCACGAGGAGCTGGTTTGTTCGGTAAAAAACGAGGCGGTTGTCCATGACCCCGGTCACCCGGCCCTCAACGACCGGAGAACTCGCCGCCAGGGCCGGGATAACGGGCAGAAGGAGACGCACCGCGGCGTGCAGCCTGCCGAACTCTTCATCTCCGCGGAATGAAAGGTTAAGGTGTGTGCTCTGGATGTTCGCCCATCCGTGGGACCTGCATCCGAAGATCCGGTCGTAGGTTTCGTATATCCTGCGGTACCTGTGGTTCCAGAACCTCGCATCCTTTGCGGGTTCCATCCAGGGATGCATGCCGGAAGGCATCAGCCTGCCCTGGAATTCTTCGAGGAGACGGTTTATGTGCAGAATCTGCTCCTGCAGCATTACATCGAGACCTGAAAGGGAAGGGGCGGGCCTGTTGTTCTTTATCTCCATCACGTGCAGCACGAATTCGTTCGACCAGCCCGCGGGGCCTCTTTCGACCTCATTTGCGAACCTGCCGTCGCCGGAGCGAAGGACCATGTCCGACACCGGAATGGGATCGAGGCTTGTGCTGTCCACGATCATGTATTCCAGTTCCATGCCGTATCCTTCGAACAGGCGGAGCGCCGGCCTTCTGCTCACACCCTGTACCCCTTTTCCTTGTGCTGCTCTATGCGCCTCAGTATCACTCTCATGATCCGGTAATAGAGCTCTTCCTTCAGCGCCGCGTCTTCGATACCCGCATCGATGTTCGGGTTGTCGTTGACTTCCATGACGAAGGACGATCTCCCCGACTGTTTGATATCTACTCCGTACAGGCCGTCGCCGATCAGGTTGGCGGCGCGGAGGGCAAGCCGGACTACCTGTGTCGGGGCATGCTCCACCGGCAGCGTCTCGGACGTACCGTCGTCGGTCTTTACCCCGCTTTTGTCCCTCTTGATGATCTGCCAGTGGTGGTCGGCCATATAGTACTTGCAGACGAAAAGCGGCTGGCGGTCGAATATCCCGACGCGCCAGTCATAGTCCGTGGGCATGAACTCCTGGGCGATAAGGAGCTCGGACCTGTCGAGCATATCGTCCGCGTAGGCGGCGAACTCCTCTTCCGTCTCCGCCTTTACGACCCCCTGCGAAAAAGAACTGTCGGGCTTTTTGAGTATGCACGGCAGCCCGAGCATCCCGGGGATCGACTTTGCGTTTTCGCGGTGCACTATGACCGTCTTCGGGACGGGCACCCTGTGTTTTTCCATCAGCTCCGCGAGGAAGACCTTGTTCGTGCATTTCAGTATGGACTCCGGGTCGTCCACCACCACGAGACCCTCGGCGGCGGCCTTTCGCGCAAAGCGGTAGGTGTGGTGGGTGACTCCGGTCGTCTCCCTGATGAACAGCGCGTCGAAATCACCGATGCGGCCGTAATCGTCCTTCGTTATCAGCTCGGTCGCAAGGCCGAGGGACTCCGCGGCCCTGACAAACCGGACGAGCGCCCGCGGGTTTGACGGAGGCTCCTTCTCTTTCGTGTTATGCAGTATGGCGAGGTCATAGCGCATCAATACCCTGCGCCGCGCCGGTCTCCGTCTCTGTATGAACTGCCCCGCGGCCCTGACCGCAAAATGCCTGTGCTCGGCGGGGATGTCGTTTGCCTCCATCGGACCGATGCTCTTCAGCTGCCACTTGCAGGTCTTCTCGTTATAGGCGAAGAAAGCGCGTAAAAAGGGGACCGGGAACATCCTGAAGAGGTGCATGCTCAGGCTGTCGTATCTTTTGGCGAGGTTCCTGCCGAAATAGATGCTCAGGACAAACTCCTTCGACTGAAGAGGCGAGAGGTTTTTCTGCACAAGCCCCTCGAGCTCGTCCGAGTATGCCCTGACGATGCTCTGGGACTTAAGGTCCTGCATCGTCGTGGTCGTCGGGACCGGTTTGTGGCGGCGCGCCTCGGCAAGCAGCGAGACATAGTAGCCGATGCTCTGGTAGCGGTAGGACCTGCAGAGGTTGAACACCTTTGCATCGCGCATGTTCACGTAGCGCGCATCGATCAGATACGACTTGGCCGGGACCAGTTCAACCCCTTCGAGCTGGAGGGGCCAGTCTTTCAGGTCATCGACGACTATGAGAGTGGGTGTCAGCATGCCCGCAGGGTCGTTTAGCCGGTCTGATGATAAGAAGACTCGCATCGTAGGTGAGGACCCCGAGCAGGATCGCACAAAGGACACGGTCGATCGTGACGACGTAATTA